>JBDSMM010000081.1:0-6575 GCA_039915825.1 Gammaproteobacteria bacterium
GACGATCCCTGGATCCGATTAATGTCCCAATTTTCTAAGAAACATAAACGTTACCTCATAAGACTTTGGTTTCCGTGTCAGCGGTATAAATTGGGTAGAATTGCCTTTTTTCCTTTGGGCTTTTTAATTGAAAGATTTTTGAGCGGTCTGTTTCGAATAAAAGCGATCAATCCAAGTTACAGGTAGCCGTTAATTTGGAACATCATAAAATGCTATTAAAAGATTCACCCTCAAATCCCAAGGTGTCGGTCATCATTCCCGCGTACAACACGGAAAAATACATAGCACTAGCCTTGCAGTCCGCACTTGACCAGACTGAGCGGAATATCGAAGTGATAGTCGTGGATGATGGGTCTACCGATGGCACGCTAGCAGTCGTCGAGAGCTTTGTTGATGAACGTATAAAACTGATCGTCGCCGGGAACAACAATGGCCCCAGTCACGCGCGTAATCGCGCCATTAATGAGGCTAGGGGGGAGTGGATAGCTATTCTGGATTCAGACGACTGGTATGCCACTGAACGTCTAGCGCGACTGTTGGAGATGGCCTATTTGCACAACGTAGATCTGATCGCCGATGATTTGTACATGATTCATGATAATGCGGATCAGCCTTGGGGCACGCTGTTCTCGCAAAAGGGCAGCTATCTTATTACCGAGCCGAGGGTAATAGATGCAGTAACCTTCGTTGAGTCCAATCTTCCCGGAGAAAATCATCTGGGTCTGGGTTCCGTAAAGCCGCTGATCAGACGGAACTTCTTGGTGCAACATAGTATCGTATATGATGAAACCTTGCGTTGCGGCGAGGATTATGGCCTTTATTTGATGTGCTTATTACAAGGTGCGCGCTTTACGATAATTCCTGAGGCGTACTACTTTTACCGCTCTCGGGAAGATTCAATTATTGCGGAAAACATTCTCGACAATCAGAATTGTCTGCGCCAATTAAATGTAAATTTATTGGAGCATAAATTCATCTCGAGCGATCCAAATCTTTCCATGGTCTTGTCGCAGCAACTTTCTCACATTGAAGAGCGCATAAATTACTATCGTATCGTGGATCTCTTGAAATCGAGGTCGTTTTTTCCAGCGTTTCAGGAGATGGTAAAAAGCCCTACTGCCTTTTCGTTATTCGTTGCGCGTATACCAGAAATGCTACGATTTAGATTCCGCCGCAGTATGCGGAAGATCAAAACTATACTTAGAGTACCTGAAAAAACTTCACTGAAATCATCAAACATTAGCATACCCATTTCACCGGCCCACCGGGTCAAGCACGAAGGACCGATGAAACCCGAAACAGAGGATCTGGATTAGCGGGTACTAACTACCCTGTAACCCTTACACTATCAGCGCAAAAAAAGGGCTTAATGTTCACGCGTGGCGTGAAATTTAATATCCGGCCAGCGCTCCATGGTGAGTTCCAGATTGACGCGCGTAGGCGCAATGTAGGCCAGTTGCCCGGCATGATCGAATGCCAGATGATCGTTTGCCTTCAAGCTGAATTCCTCCAGCTTTTTTTTATTTTCACTGCTCACCCAGCGCGCCGTTGAGACCTGTACATTTTCAAAGCTGCACTCCACGCCGTATTCATGTTGCAATCGGTAAGCCACCACATCGAACTGCAACATACCCACCACGCCCAGGATCAGATCATTACTGCTCAGCGGCTTGAATAATTGTGTGGCACCCTCCTCGCAAAGCTGCTCCAAACCTTTTTGCAGTGCCTTCATGCGTAGCGGGTCACGCAGACGTGCCCGGCGGAAGAGTTCCGGCGCAAAATGCGGTATGCCGGTGAATTTAAGATCTTCACCTTGCGTAAACGTATCGCCAACCTGAATCGTGCCGTGGTTGTGCAGGCCGATGATGTCGCCTGGATAAGCATCTTCAATGTTCTCGCGCTCACCGGCCATGAAGGTGATGGCATTGGATATCTGAACGTCGCGTTTGATGCGCACATGGCGCAGCTTGATACCTTTGCTGTAGCTGCCCGAACACACGCGCATGAATGCAATGCGGTCTCGATGCGATGGGTCCATATTAGCCTGTATCTTAAATACAAAACCGCTGAATTTTTCTTCCTCCGCACTAACCTTGCGCGTGGTAGTCTCACCCGGCTGCGGCGGCGGCGCATACTGGACAAACATATCGAGTAACTCCTGCACACCGAAATTATTCATCGCGGAACCGAAAAATACCGGCGTTAATTCGCCGGTCAGAAACGTCTGCAAATCGAATGCATGGCTCGCGCCTTTTACAAGTTCGATCTCTTCGCGCAATTCATCGGCCATAGTGCCAAACAATTCATCCAGGCGCGGGTTATCCAGGCCCTGAATCACCTCGCCTTGCTGCACTTTATGGCTGACCGATGGGCTGAAAATATGCACGCTGTCGTTAAGCAAATGGAAAATGCCCTTGAAGCGCTTACCCATGCCGATCGGCCAGGTAATCGGCGCGCAGCGAATTTTTAATACGGTCTCAACCTCGTCCAATAAATCGATCGGGGCCAGGCCCTCGCGGTCGAGCTTGTTGATGAAGGTCAGGATCGGGGTATCGCGTAGACGGCATACATCGAGCAGTTTAATGGTGCGCTCTTCGACACCCTTCGCGGAGTCGATAACCATTAGCGCGGAATCCACCGCCGTCAAGGTACGGTAAGTATCTTCTGAGAAATCCTCGTGGCCGGGCGTGTCGAGCAGATTAATAATCTTGTCACGATAGGGAAACTGCATGACCGAAGACGTCACCGAAATGCCACGCTGCTTTTCAAGTTCCATCCAGTCCGAGGTCGCATGGCGTGCTGCCTTGCGGCCTTTCACAGTGCCGGCAAGCTGAATCGCGCCGCCGAATAACAGGAGCTTTTCGGTGAGCGTGGTCTTACCTGCGTCGGGGTGCGAAATAATGGCGAAGGTACGCCGCCGCGACGCTTCACCGGCAATGGATTTGATAACGGATTTGGCTATGACTGACATGAAGGAACGAATCTGGATGAGAATAATTAATTATAGCAGGTCGGCTTGGCGAGCTGCCGTTAGCCGTTGAATCAAGCGTAGCAGCCCTCAAGGCATGTAAGTTCTGTCCATCACAGACTAAGCGCGAGGATAATGGCGTCTTCCATGCCGCAGGCAGCCGGGTAATACGATTTACGTATGCCCACTTCGTTAAAGCCCATGTCTTGATAAAGTTCGAGCGCAGCGCGATTAGACGGGCGCACTTCCAACACGGTGATCTCGGCATGCTGCTCGCGGGCGAGATTCAGCATGTGCGTCAGCAGGCTACGTCCGAGGCCGCGCTGCCGGGATTCGGGACGGATGCATATATTCAGGATATGCGATTCGCCCGCGCCAATCGACATAACCGCGTAACCGGCCACGCTGTTATTTTCCTCGCACATTAAGCAGCAGTAACCGATACGCAGGCAATCACGGAAGATGCCTTCTGTCCACGGGAAATCGTAGGCGCGGCGCTCAATGGCCATCACGGCGTCGATATCCGATTCGCTCATCGGCCGGAGATCGATTGCAGGTTGTTTGAGAATGGCGCTCATCGAATAAACGTAGTACCACTCGAAAATAGACTATGAAGCAACACTTATGCCTCCCCCTTACGTACCTTTACGGCAAACTTCAAGTCTTCCCATGCCTTGCGTTTTTCACCCGGCGACCTTAACAAATAAGCAGGGTGATACGTTACCACCAGCGGAATATCAGTGCCGGGGTAGACATAACGCTTGCCCCGCAACAGGCCGATCTTGGTATCGGTTTGGAGCAGGTTTTGGGCGGCAATGCGGCCAACGGCGAGGATAATTTTGGGTTGTATCAATTGTATCTGGCGCATCAGGAAAGGCGCGCAGGCCGCCATCTCGTCAGGCAACGGATCACGGTTTTGCGGCGGGCGGCTTTTGAGGATGTTAGCGATATATACATCCTCGCGAGCAAGGCCGATGGCCTTTAACATGGCATTGAGCAGTTGCCCCGCCCGGCCTACAAAAGGTTCCCCCTGGCGGTCTTCCTCGGCACCAGGCGCCTCACCGATTACCATCCAGTCGGCTCGGCGATTGCCTACACCAAATACCATGTTGCTGCGCGTTGCGGACAAGCGGCAGCGTGTGCAGGTGTTCACCGCCTGCTCGAGTGCCGGCCAGTCGAGCGTCATGATATCCGCGATGGGGATGCCCGCTGCGTCGGCGGCAAGTGGTGACGTTACCTGACGTTTACGCGCCATCGGCTGCTCCATCAAGCTGTCCCGGCTTATCGCTGCCTGCGGCGTAGCGAGTTGTTCGAGTCCGCTGTTTGCAGCCCGTACACCATCTGGTGGCGCCTGCGCGGCGCGTTGTTCCCAGAGCTGAATGCCCATGGCCTCCAGGTAGTGAGCGCGTAGCGGATTCAGTTTATCCATGCCTCTAGCTTACCGTGTGCCGCGGATAACACAATAAGCTTAGTTTGAGCTACTTATCCTGATTCTGTGACCCCGCCGTGCTTCTTGATATTAATCATTCCCAAGGTGCCGTCCCAATGGTAGCCGGGCCGGATCACGTAAATGCGCCCGCACAATGGCTTCACCGTCTTCGAGGTGATGCGTGGGAGCTTCCCTGTCTACGGCCCGCCACGAATGGCCTGAACCACGACACACTTTAAATTTGGTTATGAGGTGCAAGCAAACTGGCAGGCGCCAGTGAGAACAAACGTTCCCGTGCGGGCGGCGTCGAAGTCCCCCTCCGCATAACTTAAGGGAGAGTAGCGATAAGATTGACAGGATTAAATGGTGGGCCGTGTTGGGGTCGAACCAACGACCTACTGATTAAGAGTCAGCTGCTCTACCAACTGAGCTAACGGCCCAAATAATATAAATGCGCGTAGCGCCTCGGCTCGCCTCCCTCTCCCCCTCGGGAGAGGGAATGAGGGTGAGGGCAACAAATGCGCGTAGCGCCTCAACTCGCTCCCTTCTCCTCCTGGGAGACAGGATGGGGATGAGGGGTAACCGTATTTTACCCTTCCCTGGCGATACTTCCGACACTACTCGTAGTGAACCACATAGGTATAGCCGGTGCAATAGATGCACCTGCTGCCCCGCTACATAATGGGGTGAGCGATGGGGCTCGAACCCACGACAACCGGAATCACAATCCGGGGCTCTACCAACTGAGCTACGCCCACCATTGGAACCTCATCTCCGCCGTCCCTGGCGCGGCTACTTTGCGCTTATGAACACCGTCTTCCCTGACAGGCGTGCGCCGTTACACGGCTTACCCAACTGAGCTACGCCCACCATTGGAACTTTCATTCTGCCGTCCTGGGCGCATATTTTACACCAAGGCCACAAGGCAATGCACGGGCTTAACCGCTTGGATTGGCGCGCCCGGCAGGACTCGAACCTGCTACCCTCGGCTTAGAAGGCCGATGCTCTATCCGGATGAGCTACGGGCGCAATCTGTTCGGCCTCCGCTTTGCCATCCATAGCCTATAGGCTCAAGCCGAATGTAGGTCGGCTCAAGCAGAAGGCGGAGCCGAGGATGATTGATCACCCTACCCATAAGGGGGATACGCTGCGCTTGATCCGACCTACCTTTAAATCTTAACAAAAGAATTGGTCGGGGTAGAGGGATTCGAACTCTCGACATCCTGCTCCCAAAGCAGGCGCGCTACCAGGCTGCGCTATACCCCGAAATGTGCAACCGTGCTGATATTAGCAGATGTGCCGTCACCCGGCACTTTATTGGGCGACATTGGAACCTATGTGTAGGACCAAAATGGCCATTGACAAGGTCGGCGATGATACGCGCAGGAGCCGGTGGCGTCAATTTATCAAGGTCAGTAACCAGCGCCTAACAGGCTTGCCGTGTGTAGCGTCTTGGTAAAACTACAGGGGGCATGAGATGATTATGATCCGAACGCTGCAACTCAAAATATATCTGCTGCCCTGCTCAGGACTCAAACCAAAACGCATGAGTGCTCAAATCATCGACGGCAAGGCCATTGCCGCCCGCTTACGCCAAACCCTGAAACAAGGCGTCGCACAGCGCGTGTCAAAAAACCTGCGCGCGCCTGGGCTGGCGGTCGTTCTGGTCGGCAATGACGCAGCCTCAGAAATTTATGTAGCTAGCAAGCGTGCGGCCTGCGCGGAAGTCGGCATTGTGTCGCTTGCCTATGACCTGCCGGTAACGACGCAGCAGGACGAACTGCTCGCGCTGATCGACAATTTGAATAAAAAACCGGAGGTGGATGGCATCCTGGTGCAACTACCGTTGCCCAAGCATATCGACAGCGAGACCGTCATCGAGCGCATCGACCCGCGCAAGGATGTAGACGGCTTTCACCCGTATAACGTAGGGCGGTTGGCCTTGCGCCTGCCCTTGTTGCGGCCCTGCACGCCACGCGGTGTAATGACGCTGCTGGAAAGCCTCGGCCAGCCGGTGCGCGGCAAACATGCGGTGGTGGTCGGGGCATCGAATATTGTCGGACGACCCATGGCGCTGGAATTGATGATGGCCGGATGCACACTGACAATCTGTCACCGCTTTACCGAAGACCTGTCTGCCCACGTAGCCCGTGCTGATATTTTAGTGTCAGCGGTGGG
>JBDSMM010000105.1:0-7797 GCA_039915825.1 Gammaproteobacteria bacterium
ACATTGGCGAAGCCCATTTCGTAACCTATTACGGCGAGCCGGTCGAATTCTTCCGGTGTCGCGAAGCGCGCGACGGGCAGATGATGTTTGCTCGGTTGCAGGTATTGGCCGAGCGTCAGCATCTCGCAGTCGTGCGCACGCAAATCGCGCATGGCCTGCTCGATCTCGGGGATGGTCTCGCCCAGGCCCAGCATCAGGCCGGACTTGGTGGGAATGGCGGGATGGTTGGCCTTGAAGCGCTTCAATAATTCCAGCGACCAGGCGTAGTCCGACCCCGGACGGGCCTCTTTGTACAGGCGCGGCACGGTTTCCACATTATGGTTAAAAACATCGGGCGTGGCCTGCGCCAAGACCTCCAGTGCAATGTCCATGCGTCCGCGTCCGCGAAAATCCGGCACGAGAATTTCGATGCGGATTTGCGGCGAATGCGCGCGGATGGCCTTGATGCAGGCGACGAAATGACTTGCTCCGCCATCGCGCAGATCATCGCGATCAACGGAAGTGACCACGACATAGTTCAACCCCATGGCCGCAATCGTGCGCGCCAGATTTTCCGGCTCGTCGGTATCGAGCGGCTCGGGCCGGCCGTGCGCGACATCGCAAAAGGCGCAGCGTCGCGTGCAGAGATTGCCCATGATCATGAAGGTGGCCGTGCCATGACTGAAGCACTCGCCGAGATTAGGGCACGAGGCCTCTTCGCACACGGTATGCAAATTGTTCGCGCGCAACACGGCCTTGAGATGCATCACCTGCGGGCTGTTCGGTGCCTTCGCGCGTATCCACGCCGGCTTGCGCTGCATAATCGTGGTCGGCACGATCTTGATCGGGATGCGTGCCATTTTGGATGCGCCCTTCAGGGAGCTAATGGATTCGGTCGGTGTGTCTTCTTGATCCATCATGGCCCACAATTTCTCTGGTTAGTTACTACCCTGGTTGGAAAGCTACTTTTCAACGAATGCCCGCTCGATAACATAATCACCCGGTTCACCAATGCGCTTGGATTCGTTAAAGCCGCGCCGATTCAATAATTCACTGGTATCCTTCAGCATTTGCGGACTACCGCAAATCATGATGCGGTCGTGCTCGGCGCTTAACGGAGGAAGTCCAATGTCTGCAAAAATTTTGCCGGTTTCGATCAGGTCGGTGAGGCGGCCTTGATTGCGGAAGGATTCACGCGTTACCGTTGGGTAATAAATCAACTTTTCACGCACCTGCTCACCGAAAAATTCGTTCTGGGATAGATCATAGGTAATTAAATCCGCATAAGCCAGTTCATCCACCTGGCGCACGCCGTGAACGAGCACGACTTTCTCGAACCGCTCATAGGCCTCGGGGTCTTGAATGACGCTCATAAAGGGGGCCAGGCCGGTACCTGTGGACAGCAGGTAAAGATGTTTGCCGGGTAACAGGTCGTGCAACACCAAGGTGCCCGTGGGTTTGCGGCTTACCAATATTTCATCGCCAACCTGAAGGTGTTGTAGTCGAGAAGTAAGCGGACCGTTGGAAACCTTGATGCTGAAAAATTCCAGATATTCTTCATAATTCGGGCTGGCAATACTGTAAGCCCGAATAAGCGGGCGGCCGTCCACCTCCAGTCCGATCATTACAAACTGGCCGTTTTCAAAACGCAGCCCTGGATCGCGGGTAGTTTTGAAGCTGAATAAATCCTTGTTCCAGTGATGGACGTCTAACACACGTTCGGTTGCTAAGTTGCTCATAATTGATCTTTTTCTCGTTGAATAATTGCGGCAGCAAGTGCGGGTACCGCTTCAAATAAATCGGCTACCAGACCGTAATCGGCTACCTGAAAAATAGGCGCGTCCGGGTCTTGATTAATGGCGACTATCAGCTTGCTATCTTTCATGCCGAACGTGTGTTGTACCGCCCCCGATACGCCGATTGCGATATATAGCTCAGGGGCAACCACGATACCGGTTTGTCCCACTTGCATCTCATTGGGCGCATAACCCGCATCGACAGCAGCGCGCGTCGCGCCCATGGCCGCACCCAGTTTCGCGGCAAGCGGAGCTAACAGCGCTTCGAAATTTTCCGCGCTACCGAGAGATCTCCCTCCTGCAACCACTACGCTGGCCGAATTTAATGCCGGGTGCTCGGATTGACTGTGATTTTCAGACAGCCAGCGGGTTTTATCAATGGGGGCGGGAACATCAAGATTTATAATTTCGGCGTGGCCACCACTATTCGCTACCGGGAAACTGCTCCCATGCACGGTCAACACCTGGATAGGATCGATGCTCCGTATGATTGAATGCACACTGCCGGCGTAAATAGACCGGACATAGGTATTATCAGCTTTTATTTCCAGTACATCCGAAATCATCGCCACATCAAGCAACGCAGCGGCGCGCGGGAGTATGTTTTTGCTAAAGGCGCCATGCGCAGCCAGAATCACCCGGTACTGCTGCCCGAGGACGGCAATGATATTGGCAACATCTTCGGCCAGCGGATGCACCAAATGGGTGCTATCCAGGCAAATCACGCGTTGCACTCCCGCTATGGCCGCCGCCAGTTCGGCTATATTTGCTGTATTGCCACCCGTTACCAGCAGGTGTACCGGTAATTCCCAGAACCGGGCGGCGCTGACAGCCCGGTATACCCCCGGGTTGAGTTGTTGGCCGTCGTGTTCAGCCAGTATCAATACACTCATATCAGCAGGCCTTCGTGCACACGCAATTTTTCTAATAACTCGGTCACGCTCGCTACCCGGATACCCGGCTTGCGAACTGGCGGCTCAGATACCTTTAATTGTTGTAATCGGGGGCTAAACTCCACGCCGAGTTCAGCGGCATTCAGGGTTTCAATAGGCTTTTTCCGGGCCATCATGAGATTGGGCAGTTTAACGAAGCGCGGTTCGTTGAGGCGTAAGTCCGCCGTAAGTACCGCAGGCAGGCTTACCGCCAATTGCTGGGTACCGCCATCAATCTCGCGGGTTACGATGGCCTCGCGACCTTCAATCACGAGTGTCGATATAAACGTACCCTGACCATAGCCGAGCAGCGCCGCCAGCATCTGGCCCGTTTGGCCGGCATCGTCGTCTATGGCCTGTTTGCCGAGAATAATGAGAGCGGGCTGTTCGCGCTCAATTACCGCTTTTAATAACTTGGCTATGCCCAGTGGCTGTAACACGGTATCGCTTGCTACCAACACGGCCCGATCAACCCCCATCGCCAGCGCATGGCGCAGCACATCC
Organism: Gammaproteobacteria bacterium; assembly: GCA_039915825.1. Classification (GTDB taxonomy): domain Bacteria; phylum Pseudomonadota; class Gammaproteobacteria; order SURF-13; family SURF-13; genus JBDSTW01. Next base: position 3,212 of record JBDSMM010000105.1, read on the forward strand.
TGATTTGCCGTCGTGCCAAGCGAAACGGCCACAATCTCGCTGGCGATGCCCTTTTCTTTTAAGCGCAACGCCTCTTCAATTGCGTTCTCATCGAAAGGGTTGACGCTCATCTTGACGCCACTGATGTCCACATCCGATTCATCCGGCTTGATGCGCACCTTGATGTTGTAGTCCACCACGCGTTTGACCGCGACCATTATTTTCATAAGCTACCCTTTAATGTGTGACTTAATTTTACCGGTAGGTATACTATTTGTTAAATAGATTATTAAGATAATATATATCTACTAACCAGATATGAAGTTCAGTCTTAGACAGCTGGAGGTTTTTGTTGCCGTGGGGCGTGCGGAGAGTGTCTCGCGGGCAGCGGAAGCGCTACCCTTATCGCAATCGGCCACCAGCACGGCGTTGGGTGAGTTAGAACGGCAGTTCAACCTGCAATTATTTAATAGAGTGGGGAAAACATTACGTCTAAATGAGATGGGGCAACAGTTACTGCCTCGCGCCGTAGAACTCATTGATCGGGCCAAGGAGGTCGAAGATTTACTCAATGGCCATTCCGGCTTCGGATCCTTGAATATAGGCGCGACACTTACTATCGGTAACTACCTGGCCACTTTGATTGTTGCTAATTTCTTGCAACAGCACCCTGAGAGTCAGGTCAAGCTACAGGTACACAATACCAGCACCATCGTGCAGCAGGTTGGTCATTTTGAGCTTGATTTGGGCCTCATCGAAGGCGACTGCCATCATCCCGATATTGAGGTTCAACCCTGGCTGGAAGATGAGCTGGTGGTATTTTCCTCGCTTGCCCATCCTCTGGCGAAAGAGCCAGAGGTCGGATTTGAGCAGTTGCTTGCGGAACCTTGGATATTGCGTGAAAAAGGCTCCGGGACCCGCGAAACTTTCGACCGGGCCTTTCAAAATCACCATGCGAAGCTAAATATACGACTGGAACTGGAACACACCGAGGCCATCAAACGTGCCGTGGAGTCGGGTCTTGGTATAGGATGCATTTCGCGCCTGGCGCTTAAAGATGCCTTCCGCCGCGGCAGTCTGATACCGCTAAACACGCCGGGGCTTAATCTGAGCCGCCATTTCTATTTTCTCTGGCATAAACAAAAATACCAGAGCGTCGGCATGCGGGAGTTTTTGGCTTTGTGCAAGGCCATGACGGCGGGTATTAAACGCAGCCACGAAGTCAATATTCCGTACATTGCCTGAAGGAACTCATATGCAACGGGAGGTCATGAATTACGATATTTTGATTGTGGGTGCAGGGCCGGCAGGTTTGTCGGCAGCCATTCGACTGAAACAGCTGGCCTTGGAGAAAGACCGCGTATTAAGCGTATGTGTATTGGAAAAAGGTGCTGAAGTCGGGGCACATATCCTTTCGGGCGCCGTGATCGACCCGATTGCCCTGGACGAGTTGATTCCTGATTGGCAAGCCAAGGGCGCGCCACTTAATACACAGGCCAGGCAAGACAACTTTCTGTTGTTGACCAAACAACGTGCATGGTCGATACCGCATTGGTTAATGCCGCCGCTGATGAGCAATAAGGGCAGCTATATCGTGAGTCTGGGCGAGGTCTGCCGCTGGTTGGGACAGCAAGCTGAAGACCTCGGGGTTGAGCTCTACGCGGGTTTCGCTGCACAAGAAATTCTGTTTAACGAGAGCCAGCAGGTAATCGGCGTCGTTACCGGTGACATGGGTCGTAATGCGCAGGGCGAGCCCACGGCGCAATTCACGCCAGGAATAGAGATTCACGCGCACTATACATTTATTGCCGAGGGAGCCCGCGGTTCGCTCACCCGTCAGCTCGAAAACCGGCTGGGTCTTGGACGAAATGCATCACCTCAAAAATATGGCCTCGGCTTTAAAGAGGTGTGGCGGGTAACGGCTGAACAGCATCAGCCCGGATTGGTACAACACAGTCTGGGCTGGCCGTTGAGGGCCGATACCGGCGGCGGTTCGTTTATTTACCACTATGGCGAACGTCTGGTATCGGTGGGTTTTGTAGTACACCTCGATTATGCAAATCCGCATTTATCGCTATTTGATGAATTTCAACGATTCAAAACCCATCCGCGCCTGCGCATCCTTCTGGAAGGCGGGCAACGTCTGAGTTATGGGGCACGCGCCATTAGCGAAGGAGGGGTTCAATCATGGCCGGAGTTGGTATTTCCCGGCGGTGCTCTGATTGGCTGTAGCGCGGGCATGGTTAACGTGCCGCGTATCAAGGGTACGCACAATGCCATGAAGTCCGGCATGCTCGCGGCCGAAGCCGCTTTTGCCGCTATAGAAAATGGCGCTCAAGACTCCAGCAATATGTTAAATGCTTATCCGCAAGCCTTGCAGGCTTCCTGGGTGTGCCGCGATTTGCACGCTGTGCGCAACGTTAAACCTTTGCTCTCGCGTTTTGGTACGTGGGGCGGGACGTTGCTCGGAGCTATAGAGATGTGGCTCGCGGTGTTTAAGCTGCGGCTCCCATGGACACTGCGGCACAAGACCGCTGACCATGAATGCATACGGCCCGCAGCGACGATGCCGGCCATCGATTATGCGAAACCGGATGGTGTATTCAGCTTCGACATTTCCAGCTCAATCAATTTGAGTAATATCGGCCATGATGCCGATCAGCCTTGCCATTTAAAGCTGCTGGATGCCACGGTGCCCATCAAGATAAACCTGCCACTTTACGATGCCCCTGAGCAACGTTACTGCCCGGCAGGGGTATATGAGATTGTTGGCAATGATGATAAAAAGCGCTTGCAGATTAACGCGCAAAATTGCATCCATTGCAAAACATGCGACATCAAAGATCCGCTGCAAAATATTGTTTGGGTACCGCCGGAGGGTGGGAGCGGACCCGTGTACCCTTCTATGTGATGTGATCCTGGGTGAGTGCTTGCGCTATTAACACCGAAATCGAATTTCTTGTTTCACATATATCCGTAGCGATGCCCAGATCGCGAAGTTGAGTAACCTGCATCGAAGGATAGCCGCAGGGATTAATGCGTTGAAACGGTTCCAGATCCATCGCCACATTCAGGCTGAGACCGTGATAGCAGCGGCCATGGCGTACCCGTAAACCTATGGCGGCGATCTTGGCGCCATCAACATATACGCCGGGGGCCTCGCGGCGTGTCGCGCCGGTAATTCCATAAGTGGCCAATAAAGAAATAACGGCCTGCTGCAAGGTATCGACGAGTTGCCGCACGCCCCAGCTGCGGCGTTGCAGATCGAGCAACACATAGGCGACGATTTGCCCCGGCCCGTGATAGGTCACCTGTCCGCCGCGATCGGTTTGAATGACCGGGATGTCGCCGGGAAGCTTCAGGTGTTCAGGCTTGCTGTTATAGCCGAGCGTAAATACGGGTGTGTGTTCAAGCAGCCACAGTTCGTCGGCAGTGGTCTCGGTGCGCGCAGCCGTGAAGGTCTGCATGGCCTCCCAAACGGATGAGTAATCGCGCAGCCCGAGTGAGCGGATGGTGAGGTCGGCGTTATTAGTCACGATAATCTAATAAACAGAATTTGGTCAGCATGACCCACCTGCCGCAACGCGTTGTTAGTCCATCTCGCAATAGTTAAAGCGAAATATGGGAGCGCGGGCATCCTGCCCGCAGGCAGGCGGGACGCCTGCGATCCGGAATCAGGCCGCACAGCGGCGGACCCAACAATGGTTGGTCACCCTACCCTCAAGGGGGATACGCTACGCTTGATCCGGCCTACTAATTAATACAAAGACCACAAAACGTTAAGCCGTTGGGTTCGAGGGCTTCAACTCTTAATACAATCTACATTTCATGGCCATCTGCAACGGCATGCAGTCGCAGGTCCCGCTTGTAATCCTGATACAGCGTGATCATGCGCGCCCACATCGGGCCGGGTTTGCCTGTGCCCACGGCTATATCGTCGAGCTTGGTCACGGGCAGGATTTCCTTGGTCGAACTGGTGAGCCAGACCTCGTCGGCGCTGCGCAGGTCGGGTTCCATAATGATGTCTTCTTTGCAGGAAATATCGTGCGCGACGGCGAGTTCCAGGATTAGATCGCGCGTGATGCCGGGCAGGAGTTTCGGGCCGGTGGGTGGGGTGATGAGGGTGTTGTCTTTGACGATAAACAAATTACTGGCGGCGCCTTCGGTGGCCTCGCCATTGCGTAGCAGAATAGCCTCGGTGGCCCCGGCATCAAGGGCTTGTTGGCGCAGCAGGATATTGGGCAGCAGGGCTATGGCCTTGATCTGGCACCACTGCCAGCGTATGTCGTCGAGCGTGATGGCGGTGATGCCGGCATTGGTTAAATTTGGGGCGGGCGCAGGCAAGGGGCTGCTCATGGCGAATACCGTCGCGGGCACGCCCTGGGGAAAAGAGTGATCGCGCTTGGCGACGCCGCGTGTGAGCTGGAAATAAATATATTGGTCGGCATGGGCGGAGCTGGCATTGCGTTTTATAAGCTCGATCAACAGCCGTTCCCATTCGGCATGCGTTAAGGGATTGGCGAGCCGTATACCCGCCAGACTCTGATCGAGGCGCTGCAGGTGATGCGCGAGACGGAATAATACGCCGCCATAAGCCGGAATGACTT
>JBDSMM010000019.1:0-3645 GCA_039915825.1 Gammaproteobacteria bacterium
TGTCATACCAATTGTAGTAATGTCCTTTCAGACGCGGCAGGGATTGCAGGGTCTTGAGCGTGGCCTCAAGCCGTTCGACGGTCTCGATCAGGCCTATCCAGCCGAAGTCACGCGCACTGGCCGTCGCTAGCAAATAAAGCCCGAAATTAGTCGGGGAACTGCGGTGTGCAATGACGGGTTTCGGGTCTTCCTGAAAGTTATCGGGCGGCAGGTGGTTATCCGCCACGCTTACAAAGGTAGTGAAGAAGCGCCAAATGCGTCGTGCGCAGTGGCGTAGCACCCGTATTTCCTGGGGGCTCAGCGGTTTGACTGGGTCGCGGATAGGCGGCAGGCTAATATACCAGGCGAAGGCGGGTGACATTATCCACAAGGCTATAAAGGGTGCGGCCGTGACCAGTTGTTGGGGATTAAGCAGGAACACCACCACCCCAGTGGCCACGGCCAGAACGATGGCGCCGGACATGCGTCGGAAAAAATTCATCAAAGAAAGGCTGGCATTCGATTTGGCTTGCGCGGCGGTGATCCATTCGAGCAATTTGCGGCGCGTAACAAGCAAGCGTGTCAGGGCTCGTATCATGGCGTCCAACATCAGCCACGCGTGGTAAGCCAGTAGCGTGAGGGAAACCATGCTATGACCGCAGGCTTGGATGAAATCGTCGGCCAGGTTGCGCAGGTGACGTGTCAGCGATATGTCCCGGCGTGGTGCGAGCAGTGCGCTAAAGAGGGGTATCAAGGTGGGTACAGCGATGGCTGCCAATGCCAATGTTAGCCAGGCCCAATGCGGCGCTAAGGGCAGTGACCAGCTCGCCAGCAAGGTGAACACTATGGCTGCGGGCGATAGTGTGCGGCGTAGATTGTCGAGCATTTTCCAGCGCCCAATGGCGCCAATACTCTTGCGTGCACGCCCACAGATCCAAGGTAGCAATTGCCAGTCGCCGCGCGCCCAACGGTGCGTACGCGAGGCGGCTACCTCAATGTGCGAAGGGAAATCCTCGAAGAATTCCAAATCACTGACGAAGCCGCAGCGCGCAAGGGTGCCTTCAAACAGATCGTGGCTGAGCAGGGCATTCTCGGGCACGCGCCCGGCGAGCGCAGCCTCGAACACGTCTACATCGTAGATGCCCTTGCCGGTGTAGCTGCCCTCGCCGAACAAATCCTGGTAAACGTCCGACACCGCGGAGGCGTAAGGATCGATACCGCCCGGCCCGGAAAACAGGCGCTGGAAGATAGTGCTGTCGCGCCGCGCGGGCAGCGTCGGTGTAATGCGCGGCTGCAATACCCCATAGCCCTCGACCACGCGCTGCCGTGCCGGGTCGAAACGCGGGCGGTTTAAGGGATGAGCCAAGGTACCCACCAATTGCTTTACTATGCCGATGGGCAATTTGGTATCCGCGTCCAGCGTGACCACATAGCGCACGCCGGCAGGCGCTTGTGGCGGCTGCCCGTCGAGGGTGATGAACGAGGTATCCGCTGCACCGCGCAACAGGTGGTTGAATTCGTGCAGCTTGCCGCGTTTGCGCTCCCAGCCCATCCAGGTTTGCTCGCCGGCGTTCCACAAGCGTTTACGGTGGAACAGGAAAAACCGTTTGGTACCGTCGGGTAATAGCCCGTGGCGGGCGTTAAGGGCCGCAATTCCGCTGTCCGCAACTTCCAGGAGCCCGTTATCCAGCGGTGTGTTTTCGGTGGCGGCATCCATCCAGTCGGAAAGCATACCGAAGCGCAGATCACCCTCGGGATTGGATAGGTAATACACCTCGATCTGTTCGATCTGTTCGGCGATCTGGGGTTCATTGATGAGTAGGGTCGGTACCACCACAAAGGTGCGCAATCCAGTGGGTACGCCACCCGCCAGTTCGAGACGCGGCAAATGGCGCGGGCCAACGGCTTGGGTGACCAAACGGTTGAACAGCGCAATGGCAATATCAGAAGCGGGAATGAAACCGAGCACAGCCAGCAACAGCAGAGCTGCGGGATGTAGCCCGGCCTGAACGCTGGCCCAAAGCGGCAGGGCGAGCAGGGCTGTTGAGATAAGCAAAATCGTCCCGATATAGGCACCTGCCGCGTGCGCGAAATAGTTGCGTTGCAGGCGTTTCCCCAGGGAGATGTGAAAACCGGTTTCCTTCTCGAAGGCCGGGCGACCGCGCGAAATCAGATAATATCCTGGATCAAGCAGACGCTCCTCGATAGATTTACCTTGAGCCTGCTGTTGCCGCACTGCCTGTGTCTGGGCTATCACGGCGTGAGAGATGTCTGTCTCGGTATGCTGCGCACCGCGCGCGAGATCTTCGATTGCGTGCCGGTAACGGTCACGCGTGATGAAATCCATGGCCGCGAAGTCTGAATCGGTGCGCAGGATTTCATCTACCAAACTGACCTCCTCAAAGAAGCCCTGCCAATTGAAGGCCGACATCAGGCGCATGCTAGTGATGATGTTGCGCACCGTCAGGTTAGCTGCTGCTTGTTTGGCGTGTTCAAGGGTCACGAACTCGTCCGCGTGTGTACCTTGTCCCGCCAGTCTATCGTTCAGCCATTGCAGGGCAGGCGTAATAGCCGGATCCTGGTGGCGCAGACGTTGTACGAGTTGTACCGCGAAGGCGGCCTGCAAGGGCCGCCCGTCATGGGCGTGCAGCGCCTCCTCTGCGGCCCGGGCTGACCGGCCGCCGAGTCCGAGCAATTCATCGGCGAGTGTATCGGCTTCCTCACGCGCCATTTGCGAACCAACAATGCGCACGCTCATGCGGCGCAGGTTTTCCACCATTACCCCGCGCAGGGTAATAGCCACCGCCCACAATTCCCCAATGGTAAGTATCTGCACGCGTTGATAAGCGCGCACAAAACGCATGAGCAGTTCAGGATCGAAGCGGCTATCGGTATGAGCTACAAAGGCCCAAGCCAAGCCATAGACCCGTGGATAACCGCGCAGATGCCCGTCCGCGAGTTTGGGCAATTCTTTGTAAAATTCCGGCGGCAGATGGTCGCGGATATCACGCAGCTGTTCTTCGACAATGTGAAAATTGTCGATCAGCCACTCGGCGGCGGGCGTAATGGCACGCTGTTCGCGCACGCTCTTGGTAATTGCCCGGTATGCCTGCAGTAACACTCGGCCATTATCATGTATCCGTGGCGCGAGCTTGATGCCCTTGCGGGGAGTTTTACTGACCGTTTGTGCGGCCGCCAGGCTTTCCGCGTGGTGTTCGAGACGCTCCACACTGAACAACTCGAAACGTATCGGCTCCTCGAACTCGCTAAAGGGAGTAGCCGAAGACTTCGGATGACGCATAAAATTCATTATGTCTGACAGCATGCTGACTTAGATCCTTGATTTGTGACGATGTACGTGACACGTGGCGAAGCAGACACAGGATTACATCGACGCAATAGTCTGTTGAATGGTCCCGTTTAAATATGTAGCTTGCTGTGTAGTTCCAGCGGAGAAACTTCATTCAGGACATGACAGAAACGGAGCACGATTTACTATTCCTTTAGTAAGATTTCTCTGTTGAGCGAGGGTCGCTTATAGGTAGTCAGCATTCTTGCCAAAAATATACAACACCCGTCAAGGATGTACCAGCAAGCAAGTTAGAGTTTCACAAAACTGGGGATGGTGGCACAACCCTTGGCACCAGCTGTTAGTTTACTATAATC
>JBDSMM010000075.1:0-20208 GCA_039915825.1 Gammaproteobacteria bacterium
ACCATTTCCAAACCTTATACCCGAGGCCTTACATGGTAACCTCCGAACGCTCCAGCCTGTGCGAAGCAGACAGCAGCCTGCTCGTGCTCGTCGATATTCAGGCACGACTTATCGCCGCCATGCCGGAGCAGGCATCCAGCGTAATGTTGGGCAATACTACGAAGCTGCTGGATGCCGCGACGCTACTGGCTATACCCGTTCTGGTGAGTGAACAGTATCCGCAAGGGCTGGGAAGGACTGTCGCGAGCATTACGCAAGGCCTCCCCGCAGTGGCACAAAGTTTTGAGAAGAGTGCATTTTCATGTTACGGGTCGGCCGAATTCATGCGGGCGGTCAACTCTCACGGGCGTCGGCAAATCATCGTGGCCGGTCTTGAAACGCATATCTGCGTGCTACAGACAGCACTCGAATTGCACGCGTCGGGCTTACAGGTTTTTGTCATCGGCGATGCCTGTTGCGCGCGCAACTCGGCCAATGGACAGAGTGCACTAACACGCCTGGGCCATGCCGGGGTCATTGTGAGTAATACCGAATCTGTTTTATTCGAATGGTTGCGCCACGCTGATCACGAGCACTTCAAAAAGATTTCTGCGCTTATCCGCTAACGTAAAATATCTATCAAAGAATTTAGCGGCTTTATAAATTACAGTTTATTAATTAACCTTAAAAAGAGGCGCGCCATGATCGGAAAAAAGAATATCGTATTTGGTTTTCTTTACCTCGTTTTTACTGCGTCGCTGGGTCCGTTTATGGTTACCCAGTTCGACGCGGTCCAACTGGCGCAGCAGGAAAAGCAGGCAGCACTCGGTCGCCTCGAGCAACTCTTAGCCAATAATTTTGAGGAAGATCTTGAAGCAATGAGCGCTGAACAAATCGCCAAGGCCAACACTAATGCGCTGCTTGCCCTGAACAAACAATTAAATGCACGTGCCCCGATAGACGCCATTAAGGGCGGGCCTCACACGCACGGTAATCTTGAGTCGCTACTGAATATTGTAGTGGGTGTGGTGTTGGGTCTGCTCGCGATACCCGTGCTCTTCAAACAGATTATCAGCTGGATGTTTATTGCAGGTGCCCTCCTGCACTCTGGCATGCTCTACCTGGCCATCGTCTTCCAGCAAGGCTGGGCAGGTACGCTACTTAATACCGGCATTGGTCCGGCGCTAATCCTGCTCGGCTTGTTGCTCGCCGGTATTGCCAGCATTATTGGCTTGAAGAAATTACCTCCTGAGCCTGCACATTAAGACAGGCACTAATCGACACCGATTGTCCTTTGCAAATAGGAAAGAATTAAAGCAATATTTATCTGCTTAGCTGCGATTAGTAGCTTTGCGACTTTTGGAAAGGATGCCAGACTATGCGCATAAAAGTCATTATCAACGCCTCCGCCGGCACAGATGATCAAGCTCAGGAGCACCGGCGGCTGACAGAAATATTTGAGGCTAGCGACCACGAAGTGTCTATTTCTCTGGCGCACAGTGGTGATGAACTTGCCGGTCTTGTGCACCGCTCGACAAGTGAAAATTTCCACACTATTGTGGCCGGCGGCGGGGACGGAACGATCAATACCGTGGCCTCGGCACTGATAGGAAAAAATATTTCACTGGGCATCCTGCCGCTGGGTACATTCAACTATTTCGCCCGTAATTTAAATATCCCGCTCGACCTCGAACAAGCGGCGCTCAACATTATTGCGGGCCATACCGTTCCGGTAAATGTCGGCGAGGTTAACGGCCGGCTATTCATAAACAATTCAAGCCTGGGCCTCTATCCCACTATCATCCGCGAGCGTGAAAAGGCCTATGACCGCTGGGGGCGCAGCAAATTCGCCGCCCTGTTATCGGGCGCAATAACCATGCTGCGACCCAATCCGTTTCTAAAAGTACACCTGAACGCCGATCGCAAGGAAATCGCTTGCCGTACGCCACTAATCTTCGTCAATAATAATGCCTGCCAGATGGAAAGCTATAATATCGGTGGGGGTGAGTGCCTGGCTGAAGGGAAGCTAGGCTTATACGTAACGCGGCCCAGTAATTGGCCGGGCCTGCTCTGGCTGGCCGTCCGGGCCTTGTGCGGAAGGCTGCGTGAAACGAGCGACCTGCGGGTGATGTGCACGCAAGAGGCATGGATCGAAACGCGCCACCGGCATATACGCGTTGCTATCGATGGCGAGGTCGTGCGCCTGAGTACACCGTTGCATTACCGCATGCTGCACGGTGCATTGCGCGTAATCGTACCCGCCGGGACGTCCGGTAGCGCGACGAAAAAGAACGAATAATACCGACCACGTGCGCACGCTTATCCATCTTTCCGATTTGCATTTCGGCCGTATTGATTACGCGCTGATCGAACCGCTGGTCACAGCTATCACGAACATCAAGCCGGATCTTGTTGCCGTATCCGGTGATCTTACGCAACGCGCACGGTCATGGCAGTTTCAAGAGGCACGCGCGTTTCTTAACACCCTGCCAGCGCCGCAAATTATCGTGCCTGGCAATCACGATGTGCCGCTTTATAATGTTGCCGCGCGCTTACTGGCACCACTAAAAAAATACCGCCGCTATATTACCGCTGACCTCGAGCCGTTCTATGCTGATGAAGAAATCGCCGTACTCGGCATCAATACGGCGCGCGCGTTAACAATAAAGGACGGGCGCATCAATCAACAGCAGATCGCGCGCATTACTGGCCGGTTTTGTCATTTGAACACCCGCGTGACCAAAATAGTCGTCACGCATCATCCCTTCGATTTACCGGAAGAGCACGCTGACCAACGGCTGGTTGGGCGCGCAGATCTCGCCATGCAAACACTCGCCAAGTGTGAAATCGACATGCTGCTTGCTGGTCATCTGCACGTCAGCCGCACGGCACATACGGCAACGCGCTATAAGATCATGGGGCACTCTGCGCTTGCTATTCAGGCAGGCACTGCCACCTCCACACGCGGCCGGGGGGAGTCAAATGCGTTTAATGCCATTTATATTGATCATCCAAGAATTACCATCGAACGGTACATGTGGAAGCCCGAACATTCGCTATTCGAGGTATCGGCTACGGATCATTTCACTCATACCGATGGCGGGTGGGAAAAAATAATCTAAAACATGCCGCATGGTGTTAAGGGTTCTAGAAAAATATATTCCATATTAATTTAGCGTAGCGTGGATGCACCACAAAAAATAACAGCGATTACTATGACTAGGCACTTCTGCAATTTCACCAGCCGTTTTAGAGAAAAAGATCACCTTTGTCTCACCGTCGGCATATGCCTGCTGGCCATCGCGGTACTGATATTCGCCGGTATCGCCAGTAACGCCCTTTCCGATACCTGGCTCAGCCTGCTGGACGTTGAAATTTCCAATTGGCTGCACGCTCGCAGCACGCCGGCGCTGACGGCAATAATGCTGCTGATTACCGAGATTCATCGGCCGTTTGGAATCAGCATCATGGCCTCTGTGTGCGCGCTCGTCCTAGGGTGGCAAAAGCGCTGGTATGCATTACTGGTGCTCGCCATGGCCGTGCCCGGTGGTCTGCTGCTTAACTTATTATTGAAGAATGTATTTCAGCGCGCGCGCCCCGTATTCGACGAACCCCTCCTCATCTTGACAACCTACAGCTTTCCCAGCGGCCATGCGCTGGGAAGCACCGTATTCTATGGCACGCTAGCCGCCTTCGCTTACTGGTACGTGCCGGACTGGCGCTGGCGCTTGCTGGCATTCACGGGTTCGGTATTGATGATAACGCTCGTCGCCTTCACCCGCATCTATCTGGGCGTTCACTACTTTAGTGACGTGCTGGCAGGCATCATGGAAGGGTTGGCATGGCTTGCGTTCTGCTTGATTGTCGTGGATATTTTACGTAAATCTTTCGGCACATCAACGAGCAACAGGCTCTAGTTTATATATTCTTCAATCATACCCATCAAGGCATTTAACGCCCCACGATTCTGCTCCACGAGTTGCCGGCCCTTCTCACCGGCCGCATAACGCAGGTTGGCATCACTCAAATAAACAATCAGCGTCGTGCTCAATTCCGACGTATCCTGTATTTGGCAGACTGCCCCCGCTTCACGCATCATGCGCGTGATCTCCTCGAAGTTGAACATGAACGGGCCGATGATTATTGCTACACCCAAGGCGGCAGGTTCCAGTATGTTATGCCCCCCGACAGGCACCAGACTGCCACCGACAAATGCCACATCGGATGCGGCATAAAATAACGGCAACTCGCCCATACTGTCACCGATAAATACATCGGTCTCGGCATTACAGGCGATGCGCTGACTACGCAAAACTGTAGCGTAACCACGTTTCTGGCACAGCACCGCGACCCTAGTAAAACGCTCCGGATGGCGCGGAACCAACACCAATAAACTGCGTGGAATAACTTTCTTAACGGCATCAAAGGCATCCAGAACAGGTTTTTCCTCGCCTTCGTGCGTACTCGCGGCAACCCACACGGCGCGTTCAACGCCCCAGCTGCGACGCAACACGGCCGCCTCTTCGCGCAGGCTCGCCGTTATCTTGACATCGAACTTGATGCTGCCAGTAACATGGACGCACGCGGGTATAGCACCCAGCGCAATCAAGCGTTGCGCATCTTGAGCGGTTTGCGCAGCAACGATAGAAATCTTGGCTAAGGTCTCGGCCAACAGACGCCGCACGGGCCGATACTTACTCGCGGATTGCTCGGAAAGGCGCGCGTTGGCGAGCACCAGTGGAACGCCGCGCTCGTGGCAGAGATGGAAAATGTTTGGCCACAATTCCGTCTCCATAATCACTGCAAGCTTGGGACGGGTGCGCTGCAGGAAACGCCGAACACTCCCTGGCAGATCGTAAGGTGCGTAGTAATGCTGAACATCATTACCGAAGTTTGCCCGCACACGTTCCGAGCCAGTGGCTGTCATCGTCGTAAGAACAATCTTGAGATCAGGAAACTGCGCAAGCAATGCGCGGATAATCGGCACAGCGGCCTGTACCTCGCCGACGGAAACGGCATGCAGCCAGACAACATCATGGCTCGGTGTATTTATATTTGTAAGCTGAGGAACAAAACCAAAACGCTCAGGCCAGCGCCGCCAATAAGCCGGTACCTGCCAGCCACGCCAAGCCAAACGCAGCAAGACGGCGGGCATTAGCAGATATAACAGTGCAGTGTAAAGCCGCCTCAATGTCTGTCTTGCCGGAAACGCGAGTAAATATCTAAATAAGCTAATAACAAAGGTGGCCGTACTATAACTCACATGAATTACAGGCACTCCATGTATTTGCTTACACCTTCTTCCACGCTCATGAAAGGATGAACATAGCCAGCCCCGCGCAAATTACTGATATCCGCCTCAGTAAAGCTCTGATAATAGCCGTGCAATTGAGCGGGGAAAGAAATGTATTCAATCTCGCCATGACGTTTGCTGGCTTTGATAACCGCACGTGCCATATCGTTAAAACTCTGGCTACGACCGGTACCGAGATTAAAGATACCTGACTTGTCGAGATTATCCAGAAACCAAAGGTTAACAGCGGTGACGTCATCGACATAGATAAAATCGCGGCGTTGTTCGCCATCGGCATAGCCGTCACTGCCTTCAAATAATTTCACGCGACCGGTATCCAGCAGTTGATTGTAAAAATGAAAGGCGACGCTCGCCATAGCGCCTTTGTGTTGCTCACGCGGGCCGTAAACGTTGAAGTAGCGCAGGCCAACTATTTGGCTTTGTGAACTTTCAAATTGCCCGCGCACGTACTGATCGAACAGATATTTTGAATAACCGTAAACATTCAACGGTGCTTCGAACTCGCGCCCTTCCTTGAATACCTTTCCTGCACCGTAAACCGAAGCGCTGGACGCGTAAATAAACGGAATTTTTTTATCGAGACAATAATGCAGCAGGGCTTTTGAGTAATTGTAATTGTTGTGCATCATATAACGACCGTCCCATTCCGTTGTGGATGAACAAGCACCCTGATGGAGAATAGCCTCAAGCGGGGCGGCGAAATCTGCGCCGGTTGTTATGCGCGCCAGAAAATCATCCTGATCCATATAATCGGCAATTTCGCAGTCGGCAAGGTTGCTGAACTTGGTGCCATCCTGCAAATTATCAACGGCCAATACATCAAGGCGCCCGCGCTTATTCAATGCCTTGACGAGATTGCTGCCGATAAAGCCGGCCGCACCCGTGACGACTATCATAGGGGTGATTCCTTTTCGCTTACCTTACTCGCTGCAGCACTGCTGCGAATAACATCAATAATGCGGCTCGTCGAACATGCCGCTTCAAAGCCGAGGATGCGCACCTGTCCTCCCTGAGCGATAACACAGTCATGTCCGGCAACTTGCTCTGGTTTGTAATCACCACCCTTTGCCAGCGTATCTGGCAGTATCCGGCAGATCAGGCGCTGGGGCGTATCTTCACTGAAGGGTACTACCCAATCCACGCTGCTCAGCCCCGCCAAAACTGCCATGCGCTGAGCCAGTGGATTGATGGGTCTCATCATTTCGCCGCTATCTTTAAGACGCCGTACTGAGGCATCGTCATTCACTGCGACGATAAGCCGGTCGCCAAGACGCTTGGCCTGTTCAAGATAGCTGACATGACCGGCGTGGAGAATATCAAAACAGCCATTGGTCATGACAATTTTTTCACCGCGTGCCTTAGCCTCGACCACCATCGCCACCAATTGTTCTTCGCTGACTACACCATGCTGTGCGTTGAACTCTGCGGCCATCGCGCTGCGCAATTCATCAACATTGACTGTTGCCGTGCCCAGTTTTCCGACCACAATGCCCGCGGCAATATTCGCCAGCGCGGTCGCACCGGCCAAATCTTCACCTGCCGCGAGCGCGGCTGCCAGTACGCCGATTACGGTGTCACCGGCGCCGGTAACATCAAAAACCTCACGCGCCTGAGCATGGAGATGCAGCGCTGCGCGGCCTTGCTGCAATAAGGTCATGCCGCGTTCGCTGCGCGTAATCAGCAAGGCTTGTAAATCAAATTCGCGGCACAGTTTTTCGCCGCGCGCAACCAGCTCATCATCGCTGGTGCAATGTCCCACCACCGCCTCGAACTCCGCAAGATTCGGCGTCAATAAACTGGCGCCGCGATAGATTGCAAAATCATTTCCCTTGGGATCGACTAATACGGTTTTGCCTGCGGCGCGCGCAATTCCAATTAATTCAGATGCGGCGCGCAACGTGCCCTTATGATAATCGGATAGCACGACGACACTGGCCTGTGACAACGATTGGCTAAAGCGCTCTACCATGCCATGCGGAATATGGCCGGTGAATCCGTCCTCGAAATCGAGACGGATCAACTGCTGGTGGCGGCTCAGCACACGCAATTTTGTAATGGTGGAAAAGCCCGCCACGCGTTCGAACCGGCAGGTAACCTGCGCGGCTTCCAGATAACGCTGTAACGCATCGGCGGAAGCGTCATCGCCCGTTAACCCCATCACACTGACTTTGCTACCGAGTGCGGCAATATTCAATGCTACGTTACCCGCCCCACCGGGTCGCTCTTCAGTCTGCTCAACACGCACGATAGGTACCGGCGCTTCGGGTGAGATACGGGAGGTAGCACCATGCCAATAGCGATCAAGCATTACATCGCCGATCACGAGAACGGAGGCAGCATCAAAAAAAGGTAAATGAATTTTCACAGAGCCAGGCTCTTCCCGCTAATTTTGTAGCAAATCATAGCATGGCTTTTGTACGCAGACCCATTAGTTCGGTTACCGCGTTCCATACCTTTTCAGGGCCCATAGTCTGGTAGCAGGCAGGTTTAAACTCAGAAAGCTCTTGATAAACACAATGGCGCGCAAGGCATGGTGAGCAAATGAACTCGGCAGACAGATGTGCCTGGAACTTGCCGCGCGTGCCGGTGAGCTCAGGTCGGGTTGCGCCATACAGCGTGAGCGTAGGTACAGACAGTGCAGCGGCAAGATGCGCAAGCCCGGTATCTACACCAATGACGGCACGGGCAGAGGTCAGCACCGATGCTAACTCGGTCAAATTTAATTTCGGCAACACGCGCGCGTTTTCGCAAGTCTCGGCAATCGCTTGCGCATCGTCGCGTTCCGCTGCATTGCCCCACGGCAGGCTCACGCCGAGCCCCGCCGCATTAGCGA
This sequence comes from Gammaproteobacteria bacterium, assembly GCA_039915825.1. GTDB lineage: Bacteria > Pseudomonadota > Gammaproteobacteria > SURF-13 > SURF-13 > JBDSTW01. Next base: position 8,127 of record JBDSMM010000075.1, read on the forward strand.
GTTGGGCCAAGCGCATCCAGTAAGGCCGTGGCCACTGTTTGCTCGGCCAGCTTGTGCCGTGCAGCAATACGATATCGTTACCTGTGGATGTATGCTGTAAAAACTGCTGACGCGTGATGCCGTAATCGAGTCCACCGTGCGGCATTGAATAATCCAGCGCGGCGGCGAATAATTGACGCACGCGCTCGATGGCATGCTGCTGTTGGGGAACAGGGTAGCGGTGCTGATAGGCCAGCGCCGACCACGGCTCGCGTGCCGAGTTACGGTCCAGGCCATAGCGGGGGCCGCGCGCCATGCACGTCAACAACGCACTTTTAATCAAGCCTTGCGCGTCGATTATTTTATCGTAATGTCGTTCGCGCAAGTCGCGTCTGAAACGCAACCATTCACCACGGGAGATCGCCTCCCAAGGCCGCTTGCGCCAGCGCCGCAGGGCCACGGGGATGGCCGTGTCGACGGCCGGGTGCCAAGCCGGTATTTCGGCAAATGCCTCTTCCACTAGCCAATCAAAACGGATACCGGGCACTGTGTGCAGGGCATCAGTAAGCGCCGGCAGCGTGTGCAACACATCCCCCAGCGACGAGGTTTTTACGATAAGGACTTTCATCGTTAGAGTGTGGCGCCGTAACTTTTGTCAGGCATTTTATTCAATACCTGCTGCGGCAGTAATTCCTTCAGACAATGGGTATGGCCGAGCGGGCAAACACGTTGAAAACAAGGGCTGCACGCTAAGTTGAGCCAGAGTATGTGTGCCTCATCGCTGAGCGGCGGAGTGAACGCGGGATCGGACGAACCATAGATGGCGATGAGTTTGCGCCCCAGTGCGGCGGCCACATGCATCAGACCGGAATCATTGCTTACCACAAGGGTCGCCAGCGATAATAAATCGATGGCCTCGGCCAAGCTTGTGCGCCCGGCAAGGTCAATGCAATCTGCACTGGCCAAGGCGCGCACGTTCGCGGTAATCGGCGCGTCTTGTTCCGAACCAAATAGCCACACAGCCCAGCCTTCGGCCAGTTTGACCTTGGCAATTTCCGCAAAGTATGCCGCGGGCCAGCGCTTGGCGGGGCCGAACTCGGCACCCGGGCACAGCGCAAGCACGGGTTTACGCGGGTAATTTAAATCCAGGCGCGCCAGCGCCGTTTCCACACTGATTGCGGAAACCTCCAGGCGCGGCTCAGGAATCACTGGCGGCAATACGGCATTGTGCGGCAGACCCAGAGCCAGAAAGCGCTGCACCGTCATTGGCAGATGAACCTTGTTGAGCCTGCGCATATCGTTGAGCAATCCCCAGCGGCACTCGCCGCGATAGCCGGTGCGTAAGTTAATATTCGCCCAAAAAGGTATCAGTGCGGACTTGAATGAGTTGGGCAGAACAATCGCTTGATCGTACTTCCCGCGCAGGCTGCGGCCCAATCGATATCGCTCTCGCCAACGCAATTCACCATGACCGATAGGCATGCTTAGCGCCGCTCGCACCTCCGGCATACGCGTCAGTAAGGGTTCGCTCCAAGCCGGGGCCAATACGTCGATGGCCACCTGTGGCATGGCGCGTTTAATGAGCTTGAATAGACTCTGTGCCATCACCATGTCACCTACCCACGACGGGCCGATGATAAGGACTGCGGAATGTTTAGGAATCACCGTAAGTTACCGTGGCCATAGCGCAGATCAATTTCATGGACTTGCCACGCGCCTACCATGTATCCATTGAACAGCAAATATTTAACGAAGTAACGGTCTGCTGGTTGGCTGCAGATGCATAACAATATGATTTCACGTAGCATTATCTTGAACCACGCACCCGGTTGGGTTAGATTTATATTATAGCTTTTTGCCCACTGTTTTCCCCAGGCTAATTTACTCCTTAGGCAAGAGCACCCAAACTTAACTACAAAGCCTGTACTGTATAATTTACGCTAAACCCTCTTGCCTATGCTGTTACTTGCAGCCTAACCTGAAACCGGTTTCATGAAATTAGCCTTTTGTCTTTTTAAATATTTTCGTTACGGCGGGCTGGAACGCGATTTTTTACGCATCGCCATGGCTTGCCACGAACGTGGCCACGATATTACTGTGTTTACGCAGCAATGGCATGGCACCCCTCCGACAGACTTTAACGTAAACGTGCTGCCGCTACGCAGCTTTACCAGCCATGGTAAATGTCGCGAATTTGCGCGCCTGACGGGGAATTACCTTCATCACGGCAATTTCGACGCGGCTATTGGATTTAATAAAATGCCCGGACTGGATTTCTACTTCGCTGCCGATCCCTGTTATCAGCATCGCATACGCGAGACGCATGGCCCACTCTACAGATTGAGTCCGCGCTATCGCACCTTTTTGAAACTGGAGGAAGCTGTATTTTCCCAACACGCGGGCACCGAAATCCTGCTGCTCGCTGCTCCTCAACAAGCAGTATTTCAGCATTATTACCAAACTCCTCCGGAGCGCTTTCACTTGTTGCCACCCGGGATCTCCAGGGATCGTAGCGCGCCCGCCAATGCCGCACAGATACGCGCGGAGTTCCGTCGCGAGTTTGCCATCGGCGATGATGAGAATCTGCTATTGATGATCGGCTCAGGGTTTAAACGAAAGGGATTGGATCGCGCACTACGTGCCTTGGCTTCTTTGCCTGAGCCTATTCTAAAAAAAACCCGCTTGATAGTAGTGGGTGAAGATAACCCAAACCCCTATCTTCGCATGGCAAAACGCCTGGGCGTGAGTGATCGGCTACGCCTTACCGGCGGACGCGATGACGTGCCCCGCTTTCTGCTTGGCGCCGACCTGTTCATCCACCCTGCCTATAGCGAGGCAGGTGGAATGGTATTACTCGAGTCGATCTGTTCCGGACTGCCGCTGTTGGTAACCGAGGTGTGCGGCTATGCCTTCCATGTGGTGGCGGCCGATGCCGGCTGCGTAGCATCCAGCCCTTTTAAACAAGCCGAACTAAACCAACTGTTGCACGATATGCTGACGTCGCCAAACAAGCACCAGTGGCACCTTAATGCCCTTCACTATGCTACGACAACTGATTTGTACAGCCTGTCCGCGCGGGTAGTGGATTTGATCGAGGCCAAGGTATGCACAGTGACCGGGTAGACCGAACTGAATGACCGGGCGTGGCCAAACCGCTTAATTAAAATCAGGTAAGGGTCGCAGGCAACACCAGAAATGAGGGAGAATAGATTGTTACACCCGAGAGAGATTTTTGTGGTTCAAATATTTTCAGCGACCAGGATTTTATCGGGTCGAGCCTTCTTTAATAAGCCGGGCGCCAACAACCCTGCTGCAACTCTGGAAAGCGCCTTATGAAACGGCTGCATGTAGTCGGCTGCCCGCGTAGCGGGACTACGCTCATGATCGAGCTGCTCACAACATGCTTCAAGAACGATGGCTATTTACATCGAGAAATGAGCATCTTCGAAGAGCCGGGGCTGGATTGCCCGTTGTTTTTTAGCAAAAAACCTACTGATATAAAACATATAAAACCGGTCTTTGAGGCTGACAGGAATCTGTTCATCATATATATGATTAGAGATCCCCGAGACTCCATGACCAGCATACATAAGGCTCAGCCTGATCGCTATTTCTCCAATTTTCGCATATGGAAGGAATGTGCGGATAGCGCGAGTGCTATTGCCACCAGCAGTCGCTTTGCTTTAATCCGATACGAAGACCTGGTGATCGAGCCGGATAAAGTTCAGGCTCAATTAATAGTGGATTTCCCATTCCTGGAAAAGACCCATGATTTCTCAAATTTTGCACATTTCTCCGGATCCTCCGAGCGTTCAATGCTGGCTATGGGAGGCTTGCGGCCTGTTTCGGCGACAACTATGGGGAATTGGAAAAAACACTTGCCGCGTGTCAAGGCTCAACTAATGCTTCGCCCCGATTTGGCTGATTCCTTAATCGCCTATGGCTATGAAAGTGACCACGCATGGCAGGAGATATTGGCCACGGTCAAGCCCGATTTCTCTAGAGGACGCTACGCTGAACGTAAGTCAATAATTAAAGCCTGGGAAACACGATTAAGAATCTGGTTGAAGATCAGAAAATATCTGCGGAAAATTCCGGCTTCATAATCACCGGCACATCCATTGATTACCTTGAATTCCTTGCTGCAAACCAGTCTTGGCCCTCACGTGCAGTTTGATGAAATTATTGCACTGAAGGGTGACGTATTCCGTGCCGCACACGGCCGCAAGACACTGCGTGTTATCCACGGCGGCAATAGTTATTTTGTCAAAATTCATACCGGCGTCGGGTGGCGGGAAATATTCAAAAATCTACTCCTGCTGCGATTGCCGGTGCTCGGCGCGCGAAATGAATGGCTGGCCATTCAGCGCCTTGAAGAATTACAGATAAGTACCCTCAAACTCGCCGGTTATGGCTCACGTGGCCGGAATCCTGCGCGGCTGCAATCATTTATTTTTACGGAAGATTTAGGTGAAATTATCAGCCTGGAGGATTTATGCCGCGACTGGCGGCAAACTCCGCCGCCGCTGTCGCTTAAACGGGCCTTGATCGGTAGGGTGGCCTTGATAGCCCAACGCCTGCATGAAAATGGCGTCAACCACCGCGACTTTTATTTATGTCATTTTGTACTGGGAACCTCACAACCGGCTTTATCTGCCCCACTCACCCTGATCGATCTGCATCGCGTACAGATACGTCATAAAACTCCTGAGCGCTGGATCGTGAAAGATCTGGCCGGCCTGTATTTCTCGGCCATGGACATAGCGCTGACACGGCACGATATATTACGCTTTATAAAAATCTATCATGGGCAAACGCTGCGTCATATTTACCCGGCGAAGCGTTCCTTTTGGAAAAAGGTGGAAAATAAAGCCTTCCGTCTTTATCAAAAACCTAAAAAACCCTAGCCAGCAAATTCAATAGTGGAAGCTAACACGTATATTCATTCTATTCATGCAGATTACGGCATCGCCATGCCACTCACCTTTTCATTACCCGGCGATGTCGGCGGCGCTAAGCTCGTCTGCAAAACCGTGGTGCGCACGCTTCCGGGGAAGCGTCTGGTATGTCTGGCTGCCTGGGGAGAGCAAGAGGTATTCGCGAAGATATTCCTCGATCCAAAAGATGCTAAACGACACTGGCAACGTGAGCAGCGAGGCATTCAGGCACTTCTTGATAACAACATTCTAACACCGCCGCTACTTTACTCCGGACCCGCCTTGAATCTGTTAGTGGGGGCACTCCGTCCTGAGTCGAATTATCTTTTGGTGTTAAAGCGCATTGCACCGGCGATTACCTTGGGGGAGGCCTGGAAGGCGGCTGATGTCCAAGCGCGTCTTGGCCTACTCCGCGCTATGGTAACAGTGCTCGCCGCCCATCATCATGCCGGATTAATGCACACCGATACGCATTTTGGAAATTTTCTATTACAGAATCAGGATATTTTCACCCTGGATGGGGACCGGGTTGAGGTGTTCGATGCGCCGCTCGACCGGAAAAGATCACTGCACAGTCTGGGACTTTTATTCGGTCAATTAACATCCGGTTATGACGGCTGCATTGATGAGATATTTACCGGTTATCTGAAACTGCGCGGATGGTCTGAATATGCCGCCGATAAAGCCAGGCTCAAAAGTGAAATCAACAGCACCCGTAACTACAGAAAGGGAAAATTTATAAAGAAAATATTTCGTGAATGCAGTGCCTTTATCTGCCGTAAGGACAACCGGCAGATTATGGTTTACGACCGCACCCATGATTCCGCAAACATGCGCCGTCTGGTGCAAGACCCGGACTATTTTATGAATGGCACGGCGTGCAAACTCATCAAACGCGGAAATACCGCCACCGTCGGAATCGTCGACATCGATGGCCGTACCTTGGTAATCAAACGTTACAACATTAAAGGCTTTTGGCATGGCTTAAAGCGTGCCATGCGACGCTCGCGCGCCGCCATTTCATGGCGCAATGCCCATCTACTGAATTTTTATGGAATCGCCACACCCGCGCCTATTGCTCTTATTGAAAAGCGCCTTGGCCCACTACGGCGCGTCAGCTACTTTATCAGCGCATATGTGGAGGGCAGTAACTGCGCCCATTACTTTAAAGACAACAGGCTGACCGGCGGCGGGCAGGAAGACATGGTGAAGAAACTAGTCACAGTCCTCGCCAAGCTCGCCCAGGCTAACATCAGCCACGGCGACCTGAAGGCAACGAATATCATCATCTCGGAAGGCAATCCTGTGCTGCTCGATTTAGACGCCATGCGCCAGCACTCTACAACGGGTAGTTTTTACCGAACTTTCGCGCGCGATATCCGCCGCTTTTTAAAAAATTGGGATACCGATGTCGCGCTGCAACAGTTATTCGAACAGCATTTACTAAAATTACTTACCTGTTATCGCAATCGCTAGGTAGAAAATGCCTACTAGATAAGCTTATTTTCCTATGGCTGCCTGCCATTAGATCTGCTGTGTGTCTGAAATATCAACAGCCTTTCGCCATGGTTATTGACAAATACCTTGACAGGCTCCTGGCCAACGGCCTGCCTGGCCGCCGTTTCAAGTGCTTTGTCGTGTTTCTTTGCGCGAATGGCCAGATAATCGAAATTCCGCCAGCCCCCCTCGCGCAACTGCCTTAATGTTTCGTTGAAGCCATCATAATCTATCGGTTGCCACCGGCCGGCGTAATAGGCTACTACCTCATCGTTGGTATAAAGTCTCGCGCTCGCCGGGGCCTCATGGGCAATCCATAAACCGGCCATCTTTATATGTTGTTTAGACGGGCCAAAGGTAACCAGACCATCAACACACACGGCGACCACAGCAAGGCCGGCCAGTGCAAGATACAGGGTACGCACCAACGGACGGATTTGGCCCATGCGCCACCTGTCCTGCAAGGCAATCAAATGGAAGGGCAGCACCAGCATGAGCGTGAGGGCCAGCGGCATGGGGTAACGGCCGGTGAGGAAAAACATTTTTAGCAAGAACAGGCTTAGCACCACAAGATTGATGGCGACCAGCCCGATAATTATTCTCTGCATGTCAACCGCTAGAAATGTACGGAACGTCCCGCTGATAAAGCTATGGAAAATCAGCACTGCATAGACAAGGCTGAGCGCGCTGAATACCCCAAACGCCAGTATCGCTATCAGGGCTGCAATCACGGCATGCAGTGCATGGTTCTCTGAATATTGATTAAGAATGGCCTGACTCAGCCGCGCCGCCTGCTCCTGCAGGTGGCCGCTAAGCCCATGCCACAGATAGCCCACCCAACGTAGCGGTTCATCCAGCCGGCCGATGTTATGCATTACGGCCTCGGGATTGATAACCCACCCTACCAACAGCAAAAGCAGGCCAACGAAGCCCAACAGCCAGGCACCGGCCAATGTCAGCAGGCGGCGGGGCAAATTCAGGTCGCGTTTAAACAGGAGGGTAAGTGGCAACAAACACAGGAAGGCGACGCCTTCGATGCGGAATAATATGGTCACAAAAATTGCGATGCCCCAGGCCAAGGCATAACGTAACTGCGGTAATTTGTAGTATTTGATGAACAGCCACACCGCGAGCAGATAAAACGCCCAGTAGCCGTTGTCGCGGAAGATGTCCGCGCGATGTTCGTTCAACTGGGGGTGGAGTAAGATCACCAAGCCAGCAGCGACAAGCACCTTGCGATTGCCTCCCAGTTCACCGACGAGGCCGATAAAGACATATACCGTCAACGCGAACAGCAGGGCATTGAGCAACTGCGCGGAGGTTTCCAGACCCAGACCGGCCGCCTGAGATATCAGCGCAATCAAACCCGAATAAAAGGGCCAGTCGTATAACGCCAGTGCCGATGACCACTGGCCTTGTGTTAATTGTTTGGCGGCCTGTAAATAGAGAATGCCATCGCGATTGACGATACCATCGCTATAAACAGCCCACGCCGATAAGGCGAAGCTGATTAATACCGCGATAATGCGGATATGTTTTTCCTGCAACACCATCATGGGGGATATGCCGGGAGTCGCCTGCATTATGAATTAATACTCGAATAATAGTTCGCTAGTTTAATGTTTTTGAGTCCTTCCCGTCACGCTTGAGCCTGGCTATGAGACTCGCCAATTGTAGGAAGGGGCTGAACCATGAATAATAGGCCTAAATAACAGGCGGCTAACATACGGTTCATGACAGTGCGCGCATAGCCTTTCCCCACAACTCACCGGAATCACACATTGACACAGAGTTTCAAAGCCACGATTGTTTTGCTCGTCCTCATAATACAATCTTTTTACTGGGCTCCCAGTGCCAAGCCAATAGACAAGATACAGGAAATCCGCATCGCTGAAACGGCGCGTGAGATGGCCGCGAGCGGAAACTGGCTTGTTCCTTACTACAATGGCGAGCTGCGCTTGCAGAAACCGCCTCTGCCCTACTGGCTTACGGCGGCAAGTTACAAAATTTTCGGTACGGTGAATGAATTTAGCGCGCGGTTTGCGGCGGCCACATTTGCCGGACTGACAGTTTTCCTGCTCTTCTGCTGGGCCAGGAGGACTTTGGGGATAAATAGCGCCGTCTCCGCCGCACTCTGTTTAATGTCGAGTTATATCGCGCTACGCTATTTTCGCAGCGGCGAGGCCGATGCTATCTTCCTTTTCTTTATCACCGCCGCCTGCATCATGATCCATGATCTTCTGTTTCTACGCACCACTCTAAAGCGCGTGTTACTGCTGCATTTGTGCATGGGGCTCGGCTTTCTGACCAAAGGACCCGTAGCGATTGCCATTCCTGTTGTAACACTGCTCTGGTTCGTGATCCGCAACCGGCAATTTGATGTTTTAAAAAAATGCCTGCACCCCGCTGGTCTTTTGATTTTGCTGGTGACGGCTTTTGGATGGTATGGCCTGATTTTTTATAAAATGCCGGAACAGGCTAATCTTTTTGTAAGCGGACAGATTGATTCTACCTTCATTACCGGGAATCATCCTAATCCGGTCTACTGGTATGCAACACACATTTTTGAATTCTTCGCACCTTGGTCGGTGTTCATTATTCCGGCGGCAATCTGGCTATATAAAACACGCCCGCACCCGCCAATGGTCAATTATGCTGTGGTCTGGTTTGTTGCGACTTTCATCATGCTTTCGTTCAACGTGAACAAACAGGTGCAGTATGGACTGCTACTGGCCCCTCCGCTCATGATCCTGCTGGGACATTACCTGGCGAGTTCAGAAAGTAAATATGCACTGGTCAACCGCATCATCCTGCTCACACTGATAACGCTCACGGCCGGGGCTTTACTAATAATCTATTTCAAGTGGGAAGGTGCGGCAGGCTTCGCATCATGGCCAGCATTATGGCTGGCCATCGGTTGCCTCTTGCCCTTCGCCCTTGCTAAATTGCTGCGCTACAACGAGCCCGCGCGGTTGCGAGAATTGTTACTGGCGAGCATCATGGCATCGGGCTGGATTTACGGCCAATTTCATCTTTATCATGCCCCTGGCGGAAAGACGGAGCTAAAGCAATTTGCCAGCGCCGTCGTACATTATTCACCGCTGTTCATTTTTGCCGAGTCGAACCCCCGGCTCTCTTTTTATACTAACCGCCTGGTTCCCGTTCTCAAGAATGAGCAGGCCATGCTGCCGCTGTTCAGTCAATACGACAGGCTTTATCTCATCACCGAAGGTAAGCACTTTCAGCATGACGGTCGAGTTCATGCAACAGAAATTATCGGCAATGATAAATTCAGCCTGTGGAGCCTAACGCCAAACATACAAGACAAGGAATAAGGCGGACAATCCGGTATCACTTCTAATGAGCAGCCACATCGATTCAGGAAACGGACATTCAATATGATTATTTTGGGTTTATCAGGCGTCGTCTACCACGATGCATCGGCGGCCTTGCTGATCGATGGCAAACTGGCCGCGGCGGCCGAAGAAGAGCGCTTTATCAGGCAGAAACATGCCAAGGGCCGGTTCGCGTTTGAGGCGTCGAAATTCTGCATGGCGCAGGCCGGTATCACGCCGGATGACATTGATGTCGTCGCCATTCCCTTTGCCAAAATCAGCCTGTCCAGCCCGGCACGCTGGCATTATGCACGGCGTTATTGGTATGCACCGGAGCGCGCGCTGGATGTGCTGTTCAACGGCAATCGCCGCTACCGGCGCAATGTTGCGCGCATCATGGCCTTGCTCAATGATCTCGGCATCGACCACCGACGCATACGCTTCATGCCGGTCGAGCATCATCTTGCCCATGCGAGTAGCGCCTATCACTTAAGCGGCTTCAAGGAAAAGACTGCCATCATCGGCATGGACGGCAAGGGTGAATACGCGACGACGTTTTTCGGTTACGGCGAGAACGGCAAGATCCACAAAATAAAGGAATTCTACGACCCCGATTCACTGGGTGGTTTCTATGGCGCGATGACGGAATTTCTCGGCTTTGAAATGCTCGATGGCGAGTTCAAGGTCATGGGTATGGCGCCTTATGGTGATCCGCATAAACACGATCTCTCACGCCTGATTCGTTATGACAAAAAAGGTTTCGAGATCAACAATCGGTTGGTGAACGTCGTTGGACTGCGCCGTTACAAGGAGAATGGCAAAGGTTATTTTTTCAGTCCGGAACTGTTGAAATGGTTAGGGCCAAAGCGCCACGGTGATGAAATCGACGATCCGTATATTGATTATGCCGCCAGCGTGCAGGCGCTGCTGGAGGATGTAGCGCTCAAGCTGATCGACCACTATCTCGGCGATATCATCCGCGAAACGGGCAAGGTGTGTTTCGCCGGCGGTGTTGCACTGAACGTCAAACTCAATCAACGCATTATGGCCTTGCCTTATGTAAAAGAACTGTTCGTACAGCCGGCCGCCGACGATGCCGGCACGGCCATCGGCGCCGCGAGTTATGCGGCCATTGAATTGGGCGACACGGTCGAAAAATTGGAGCATGTGTATTTAGGTCCGGCGTACAGCACTGCGGATTGCATAGCCGCGTGCGAGGCCCATATAGGTAAACCACCTTGGAAGTTATTGGAAAATGCTTCGGTTAAGGCCGCAGAGATTCTCGCCGACGGCCATCCGCTGGCGTGGTTTCAGGGACGCATGGAATTTGGTCCCAGAGCATTGGGTAATCGCAGTATCCTCGGCGACCCGAGCTTTCCCGGCATTGCGGATCGCATCAATGCGCAGATTAAATATCGCGAGCGCTGGCGCCCGTTTTGCCCGAGCATGCTGGATAGTGTGGCGGCCGATGTGCTGCAAACAGCGCACCCATCGCCGTACATGACCTTCACCTTCGACGTGGCCGAACACTGGAAGACGCGCATCCCGGAGGTCGTGCACAAGGACGGCACGGCGCGTGCGCAAGTGGTCAGCAAGGACACCAACCCGCGTTATTACGCGTTGATCGAAGAACTGGAAAAGCGCCGCGGTATTGGGGTGGTGTTGAATACTTCGATGAACCGTCGTGGCGAACCGATGGCCTGCTCGCCCACCGATGCACTGAATGTATTTTTCGGATCAGATCTGGAATATCTGATTATGGAGGATGTGCTGATTACAAAATCGATGTAGTGTATGCGGTGCGCTACACTAGCGTTCAGCACACCCTACAGTTACCTATATGAAATCTATCCCGTTTTACGCCGCCTGCGCCTGCGGTATTCGGCATAAGGCCTGGGCGAACCTGCTGGGCGCGTCTTGAAGCGCCGGTGTACCCACAGATAATCCTCAGGATGGCGCCGTATTTCGGCCTCGATAATCTGGTTTATACGCAGCGTGTCCGCTTCGATATTTCCGCTGGGAAAATTTCCCAGCGCCGGATGTAATACCAACCGATAGCCATTGCCGTCCTTCATGCGCTGCGCAAAGAACGGCACAACCCGAGCCCCGCTCAATTTTGCGAGGCGCGCGGTAGCGGTGAGTGTAGCCGCAGCTACGCCGAAGAAAGGTACAAAAATACTGTGCTTGTGGCCAAAATCCTGATCGGGCGCAAACCACACCGGCAGATTATCCTTTAACGCGCGCACCATGGCATGCATATCGCCGCGCGGGATAGCACGCTCGGCATAACCCGCGCGGGCACGCTGCATGAGCGCCTCGAACAAGGGGTTCTTG
>JBDSMM010000023.1:0-11657 GCA_039915825.1 Gammaproteobacteria bacterium
GAAAAGCGCGTCGATTCCGGCGAGATGGCCGTGGCCTTTTCCCTGTTTCCCACCGGCATGCATGACCTCATGGAGGTCGCCGATTCAGGCGCGGTCATGCCGCCGAAGTCCACCTGGTTTGAGCCTAAGCTGGCCGACGGGCTGGTGTCACACGTGTTGGATTAATGTTGGATTAATATCGTTATTACACGACGACATAAATCGTGGTGTGCGCTGTGCACACGTAGTGCTGCCTGACGTGTGCGCAACGCACGCTACTCTGGTAAAAGAATCGGTCGTTCAGCTATGAATTACGCGCTTCCTGAAAAATCGTAGTCAAGCGCCTCACCAGGTTTTTGCAAATAATATCCTTGTACATAATTAACGCCGAGTTGCCATAGCACCGCAAGCGTACCTGCGTCTTCTACGCCTTCTGCAATAGTCGCTATTCCCAGGGAGCGCGCTGCCTCGTTGATCGACTTCACGGCATTTTGGTTTTCAGTGTTCGTCGATAACTTATCTTGAAACGAAGCATCGACTTTCAGGTAATCTATCCCCGCAGGCAGTCGTTTCAGCTGGGCAATAGAGTTTAAATTACTGCCGAAGTGATCCAGGCTGAAACGGCAACGCAACTCTTTTAGTCCTTTAATAAAAATTTGGGTTTCTGGCAATTGGCTCAGTGCCGTAGCCTCGCTCAACTCGAACACAAGACTGTCGGCCTCAAGCCGCGTAGCCTTGATAAATTCGCTCAGCCAGGGCAACAAGGACTCATCCTTAATCGTGTATTCGCAGAGCTTGATGAAGAAGTTCAGCTTGGTGCCGGGGCGCCGTTGGGTGGCCAGGACTTCGATAGCACGCGCAATTATCCAGCGGTCAATAGCCGTCGCCAGGCCGACATGTTCCGCTGTATCCATAAATTTACCAGGCTCAATCGGGTCACTTTTCTCATCCAGCATGCAGACCAGAATCTGATAGTTCTCGCCGGGCAAGCCGTGCAGACTGACAATCGGTTGGTACAGCAAACGGAACCGGTTATTATCCAGCGCAGCCTGAATCTGAGTCGCTTTTTCGTGCAATTTCCCCTTGGCACTTTGCGCCTCTTCGTCAGGACTGTACAGATGAATTTTATTCCCGCCGTTCGCTTTTTCCCTCCCACAGAGTTTGCTGATTTCCTTTAAAAATACCTTGCTGCTCAGAAGATATTCGGCAATGAGGCCGATAATAATGCTACAAGTCGTATTAGCCGGCTGCCCCGCGGCATCGTAGGTGCTGCCTTCCATGGCCTTGCGTATTTTTTCAGCGACCTGCTGCGCATGATCCATATCCCTGTCGCGAATCAGCAATGTAAAAACGTCATTGCCAAAGTAGGCTAGGATATTAGATTCTTCAGTCTGCGCACTTAACAGCGCGGCAATGTCGCGTAGTACAAGATCACTTGCAGCTACACCTGCTGTTTCCTGGATGGAATAAAAATTGTCCAGTTGAATATAGAGCAAAACACTATTGCCGGATCCGGCGGCTGCTTTTGCCACGGCGGATTCCAGCTCGGTAAGAAAATACTGGCGATTGTATAAACCGGTAAGCAAATCGCGCTGACTTAGCGTTTTTATCTTGTCTTCAAGTTCTTCGTTTCCAGATAAATCCTGAATGATAATTTGGGTGCATGCCTCTCCATCAATGCTGGCCGGAGAAAACTTCATCATTGCATTGAAGGTGCTATTGTTTGTGTGCAAACCATTTACCTCCAATTCCTTGGTAGTCTCCTCGTCAACAGCATAGGTGCGCAGAAAATCCTTAAAGCGCGCATGATCGACAGGCGCCACCAGATCCATTACCGGCGTACTCTCCAATTCTTCCGCAGTCTCATAACCGAACATGCGCAGATAGACGGTGTTGGCATAGATATGCATACCATCGTGCACGTAGGCAATCGCGTCGCGGGAGCTGTCGATTAACGAGCGGCAGCGTTTTTCAGTCTCGCGCAACGCCTTCAAGCAGCGCCTGTGATCGCGCCGCTCTTCCAGGTCTTTGAACTCACGCACGATCACCAGCTGCAAAAGCTCGACCTGATCCTTGGGAATAATATCGCGCGCACCGGCGTTGAGAAGCTCTACGGTCAAAGGGCCGGAGGGGGTATCCGCGAGCACGATAAACGAAATGTCCTTGCCGGATTTTTTGACCAGCGCGAGTGCCTGCTGCACAGTGAATTCGGCCAGATTCGACGCACACAAGATGACGTCCAGCGGCTGGTCTTTCAGGGCGGCCTGCATGCTATCGCGGTTATGCACACGCACTGGCCTCACGGCATAACCCGCCCGGCGCATTACATTAATGATTGCCTCGGCATCGTTCGAAGAATCTTCAACAATAAGTAAGCGAAGGAGATTTTCCTTCATTACAGCCCCCAGCCAACATAAAAAGATCGGATCAGAATTTTAATCAAACATCAGGTTTATCAAAATGGGCTATTTTAGAAGCCTCTGAATAGTTCTAGTTCGCCATCCCCGAAAATATTGCCAGTTTGGAGTTTGCTCCGCGCTGTTCGCGCACCAGGCGCGGTACAAGATAGCCCGCTAGCGATGCGCGCAATTGCTCCATGATTTGGCAGGCGCTGGCTTCATCTACTTCGAAGTGGGCCGCGCCGCTGACCTTGTCGAGACTATGTAGATAATAAGGCAGTACGCCGGCATCGAACAGCGTCTCGCTTAACTCGGCCAGCGTCTGGGCGGAATCATTCACACCGCGTAGCAGAACCGATTGATTCAACAGGCTCACACCGCGTGCCGCAAGCAGCGCCAAGGCATGGCGGACATGATCGTCAATCTCGTTGGCATGATTGGCATGAACGACGACGATGGGCTTTAAACGTGTGCCTGTTAGCCAATTCAGTAAACCATCATCGATGCGCTTGGGCAATACGATAGGCATCCGGGTATGAATACGCAAATACTTTAGGTGAGGAATCTTTTCCAGACGTTCCACCAGCACGCTCAACCGCTGATTGGTGAGGCTAAGTGGATCACCGCCACTTAAAATGACTTCGCGAATACTGCTGTCGGCACCGATATACTCGATGGCGGCTTCCCATTGCTGGGTGCCGGGATTGGCGGCGGAGTAGGGGAAATGGCGGCGAAAACAATAGCGGCAGTGGATGGCGCAAGCCCCGGTAGTGACAAGTAATACGCGGCCGTGATATTTATGCAGCAACCCTGGAACAGTCATGGCGGCAAGATCGCCAACCGCGTCATAGCTGAAGCCGGGTACTGTAAGTTGTTCCTGACTCAAGGGAAGTACCTGGAGGAGGAGCGGGTCGCGCGCGTCGCCTTTGCGCATGCGCGCCACATATCCGCGCGGTACACGCAGCGGAAAATCCGGTGCCGAACCGAGCGCTGCGGGCAACAGTTCGGGAGTTAATTCCAAGGCGGCCAGCAAGTCTGCTGGGCTGCTGATTGCCTGAGCTAATTCACCTTGCCAGGTGGCGATCTGCCAAGAAGCTGAACTTCGGGGTATCATACGCAAGTTTGTAATTTCATAGCGGGATATAGTCCCAGAATGAGGATGAAATGGCTACCTTTAGCACCAATGAATTCAAGGGCGGACTCAAAGTGATGATGGACGGCTATCCGTGCACTATCGTCGAAAATGAATTCGTCAAACCCGGCAAGGGTCAGGCGTTTAATCGCGTCAAGATTCGCAACCTCAAGACCGGGCGCGTCATTGAACGCACCTTCAAGTCCGGCGATACACTGGAAGGTGCGGACATTATAGACACCGAGATGCAGTATCTCTATAACGACGGTGAGTTTTGGCACTTTATGGTGCCGGATACTTATGAGCAACATGCCGCGGATAGTAACGCGGTGAGCGAGATGAAGAAGTGGCTAAAGGAACAGGATACCTGCACCGTCACGCTGTGGAATGGAACCCCATTATCGATCAGTCCGCCGAATTTCGTAATCCTGAAAGTGAGCGAGACCGATCCTGGTTTGCGCGGCGATACCTCCGGAGGCGGCGGTAAACCAGCAACACTGGAGACGGGGGCTGTGGTGCGTGTGCCATTGTTTGTGGAGATCGGCGACTTGTTGCGGATTGACACGCGAACCGGGGAATACGTGGCGCGGGCCAAAGAGTAAATGCGTTATCCGGCACATTTGTTTTGTGCTGGAAGTTGTTAGTTTTGATCTGCAGGCGATGAAGGTTTATTTCCAATCAGCCTGGACGATTTGATCTGTGCTGTTGCGGCCACTTGGGTATAGCGAAATCTTGGGTTTGATTATTCCATTTTGAAATCTGAAGCTGATTGGCGTCCCACGTCGTCGCACGAAAGTATGCAAGCACGCGCGTGCATACTTGCCACCCTGCGTAGTTTTTTCGCTGCACGCGGTGTGCTCGAAGTGGAGACGCCCCTGTTGTCCGCCGCTGCTGCGACAGCGCCTCATTTGCAAAGTCTCACCACCCGTTATACCGGGCCGTTTGCCCCGTACGGCCGGGAGCTTTTTTTGCAGACCTCGCCGGAATTCGCCATGAAGCGTTTGCTGGCTGCCGGTAGCGGCCCGATTTATCAGATTTGTAAGGCGTTTCGCAACGGCGAGGCGGGGCGTGTACACAATCCCGAATTTACATTGGTGGAGTGGTACCGCCCCGGCTTTGATCAGCACCTTCTCATGGATGAGGTCGAGGCATTGGTGATGGATCTGCTCGCTGATGTGCTCGCCCACAAGTCCAGTGAGCGGATTAGCTATCGTGATGCCTTCCTGCGTTATGTAAAAGTAGATATTTACACTGCATCAACCACGGAGTTGCGCGACTGCGCGCACGCAAGAAATATTGTGGTGCCGGGACTGGACCACAATGACCGCGATGCCTGGCTGGAATTACTGCTAACCCATATCATGGAACCACAATTGGGTCGCGGGCAGCTCTGCTTTATCTACGATTATCCGGCCTCGCAAGCGGCTTTGGCCAAGGTAAGGCATAATCCACCCGAGCCTGCCGTGGCGGAGCGTTTTGAGCTTTATGTGAATGGTGTAGAGCTGGCCAGCGGCTATCGCGAATTAGCGGATAGCCATGAGCAACGGCGGCGCTTCGAAGAGGACAGGGCCAAGCGGCGCGGTTTACAGCTCGACGATGTGCCTGTGGATGAATATTTACTGGCGGCTTTGGATGCGGGCTTGCCGGATTGCGCCGGGGTGGCGCTGGGGCTTGACCGGTTGATAATGCTGGCTATAGGGGCCACTGACCTTCGCGAGGTCCTGACATTCCCCATAGAGCATGCTTAAGCCGAATATTTTATTGCCATAAGGGCTTGTATTTTCGAAAAACTCTCTGTAGCATCCACGCTACCACGCTATTAAGACGTGAGGTGCTTGAAGTTGCCGTATCCGTTGGTTGTCGTACCCCCTGCCGCAGTGCGAGGCTGTACCCCACCTTTGATCGTGTTCCTTCAGCAATGTTAATCCGAAAGTAACCCTAGTGTTTTACGAGAAAGAGGTGTTTATATGCAAAGTGGTACAGTTAAATGGTTCAACGACGCCAAAGGTTTTGGCTTTATCTCCCCCACCGACGGCAGCGATGACGTGTTCGTCCACTTTTCCACGGTACAAGGCGACGGCTTTAAGTCACTGACCGAAGGTCAGCAGGTGGAATTTGAAGCCACGCGCGGCCCCAAGGGAATGCAGGCCACTAAAGTTCTGCCCTCCAAGTAACCAAAGCTTCACGTTTTAAAGACATGCTCAGCTTGCTGAAAGGCAGGCTGAGCATACTTTTTTCCAGCTTGAAACAAGCCCCGATTTTTGGTACTTGCCCGCCGTTACCTCCTGCCTCACATCAATTTTCCGTTCAACGCTGACAATATTTACAGTAATAGCTCGACCGTTGTCCTTGTTTGAGTAGCTGCACAGGGTGGCGGCAGGTTACACAGGGCAACTTCGCACACCCATAGACTTTCAGTTGTTGTTTAAAATATCCGGCCTTGCCGTCGCTCGCGTAATAATCCCGCAATGTCGTACCCCCTTGCGCCACCGCCGCCTCCAGCACCTGCTTGATGGCCACCGCAAGCATCTCATAGCGCCGTTGTGCAATGTGACCTGCGGCCCGTGCCGGATGAATTCCTGCCATAAACAAGGCCTCATTGGCATAGATATTCCCAATGCCGGCCACGATGCGGCTATCCATAATGAAATGCTTTACGGCCACTGTGCGCCCGCGCGATCTCTGGTAGAGATAAGCACCGTTGAAGTCGTCTGCCAGCGGCTCCGGGCCGAGATTGATCAATAGCGGATGCTGTAGCGGATCGGTGCAAGTCCACAGTAGCGCGCCGAAACGGCGGGGATCGTGCAGGCGCAGACAGGTATGATTATCCAGCACGATATCCGCATGATCATGTTGGGTGGGTGCTGTCGCCTCGGGCAAAATGCGTAGATTGCCTGACATCCCCAAGTGGGCGATCAGACATCCGGCAGGGGTCCTCAATACTAAATATTTTGCGCGCCGCTCCACGGCGCTAAAAATATTCCCAGGTAACTGCAAGGCTAATTCCTGTGAAACCGGCCAGCGTAACCGCGGCTCACGCACGATCACGCGCAGCACCTTGTTACCTACAAGATGAGGAGCAATTCCCCGACGCGTGGTTTCTACCTCGGGAAGTTCCGGCATAAAATAAAAATCAGGGATGGATGCAGAAATGTAACAAGGTTATCAATGAACGTGCGGCGTAGCTTCATGATTCACTGCGTTACCTGACTCAGGTGCCGTTTCGGGTAACGGCAACTTTAATAGCCGCTCGGCAAGTTCCGCAGGCAGGTGATATTGCACACCGGATTCGGGCCGCGCCAAAACCAGTTCGGGTACGCGCGCTGTTATTTCAAAGCTGACAGGATTTTCCGATGCTTGCAAGCGCATGACCACCGTGCCCTGAGCGGTTGCTGATTCGTAAGGTTTAACTTGCAGGGCCTGGGCACGCGTCCATTCATCGATCAGCGTATTGATCGCGTCCATCGAAACGTCGGTTGTGTGTGGTGTCAAATTCCAATGGCCATCCGCTTGCTGGATTAATGCCATGCCGGGTAGTGCGAGTTCGCGCAGCTTGCTGTCAGGTGGCAGTAACATCGTGCTGACCCACATCGTGGGTGTGGCATTGAGCTTGTCGTACACCATCTCATTTACCAGATGCAAGGTGTCACCGACTAACACGTAGCGCCGTTGCGCCAGTGCTTCGGTATCACCGAAAGCGATTTCGGTATCGTTCAAGCGTAGCCGCACACGTGGCTCGGCAAGCTTGAATTTGTCCAAGTCCTGTGGCTTCACAGCAAACCGCTCCAGACTTGGGGCCTGCGCTAGCGCCACCAAGGAACCCACGTGTTCAGCATTGGCAGGTAGCTTGAATGGTGCCGTCATGATCCAACCCTGCCCCTGTTTAACAAGCTGAATTTCCGGTTGGCCGCTGCGCAGAATTTGAATGCGTGTAACTTGGGTGGGGTTAAGCGTGGTCAATGCAACTTGCGCTGCGGGTTTTTCCAGCCCGGGCAGATAAACCACAACCATCGCCCCAACACCCACGAGTATGAGCAGGGCAAGATTGAGGAGCGTACGCGAATTCATAAAGTCAGAAATAGCATTTGTGGCTAATCAACGTTTGCGCCGCTTTAGCCAGATAGTCAATCCGGTAATCAGCAAAGTGAGTGGCAGGACGAATAAAAATCCAAAACCGATCAGCAGCGAAGCTGTGAAAGAAAGGTTAAGTGTAGTATCCGGCGCGGTGCGGGCGCTGATGGCGATCAGTTGGTCGTCGTGGCTCAGCCAGTTGACGATGTTCAGCCCCAGATTCAAATTATCTCCGTTGCCCAGATAGGTATTGGACACAAAATCACCATCGCCCACCACCACCAGGCGTTGTTGCGCGTGTTTGGGCTTGGAGTCGGGACGCGCGCGTATCAGACTCACGGCAATATCCAGCGGACCTTGGATATCACTGCCCGCCTCGAAGCTGATTTCCCCCTGGAGTGCACCGGTCTCCGACCAGCTACGCGGCAACGTGGTCAAGAAGGCTTGGGCCTGCCAACCCTCCGGCGCCTGCAGGTCGATCCCGCTGGTGCGAGGAAATAGCGTGACGTTATTAAAGTTCTGGGTAATAGGATGAGACGGATATTCCGCCACCACCGCAAAGTCAGGATTCTTGACACCGAACAACTGGGCGTTAGGGTCGACAATAACGCCGGGATGGAACTCAATTCCTAGCTGTTCAGCGATCGGCGCCAGCCCGTGCAACGCACCGGGATCACTTAGCCAGAGTAGATTGCCGCCCTTGTTGATAAACTCCTGGATCATATTGACCTCGCCCGGCAACAAATCGACCTGGGGCGCGGCGATGACCAGGACATCGGTATTGTCGGGAATCTGCGGCGAGGTAATAAGGTTTACGGTTTGTACGCTGAAGCCCTTACTCTCAAGTTGGCGCCCCCAATCACCGAGGTCGTGGTTCGCGACACCCAGCGGATTGCGCTCGCCGTGTCCGGCGAGAAATACCACCCAGCGCTTGTCGGTGCGCGCTACGCGCTGCAGGGCATTGGTGAGATTCTGCTCATTGATGTCCGCTAATTTTTCGCTGCGGCCACCATACTCAATGACCAGTTCACCATCGGCGCTGATGCCGAGGTCGCGCACCCGCTGAGGTTCTTTGGCGGGATCGACAAAACCAAGATGTATATCCGGTTTGTAGCGCTGGTAACGCTTCACCATTTCGCCGATGCCCTTGCGCAATTGCTTCGCCTCGCTGGCAAAAGCCGTAATACGGATAGGACCGTTAAGCTTTGTTAGCAAGGTCTGGCTGGCGGGCGAGAGCGTATTGCGCCCCCCCGCCGTCCAGTCTGCCTGGTATACATAACGCGTACTCAGCCAGGCGAGCATGCCGATGAGAATCAGGAACACGACCACGAACAGAATGTTTTGTAGGCGAATATAGAAGCGGGATTTTGGCGTAACTTGCATGGAGTTGATTAATGGGAAAATTAATGTTGTAAGCGATACGCATCGAGGCGGCGTATCGAGAGCACCAGGAAAGTCAGGATAAAGAGCAAATAATAAATAATATCGCTGCTGCGAAAGATGCCGCGCAATAAGGCCTCGTAGTGGTTCACTAGAGACAGATAGGTAAACAGATTTGACGACGCTTGCTCAGCCTGCATGGCGCCCGCCCAATCAAGTATCCACAGCAACAGCAGTATACCAAAGGTACTGATGGCTGCTACGGTAGGTTGGGCGGTCAATGTGGACATGAACAGGCCCACGGCTGCGAAGCTGGAGAGCAGTAGGGCCAAGCCTAACAATCCGGCGGCGACCTGCCCGCCATCAATCTTCCCGCCAATCAGCAGGGCCAGCGGCATGAGTGCGATCATGCCGAGCATGATCAGCAGAAAGCCGAGCAGACCAAGATATTTGCCCAACACAATCTGCGTCATCGACAGCGGTGCGCTGAATAGCAGGCTCAAGGTCTGGTTACGGCGCTCCTCGCTGATCAGGCGCATGGTCAGCAGAGGTGTGACGAGCAATAGCACGACTGCAGCGCTGCCCAGCAAGGGGGCGATAACAAGATCGGTCAGCCCCGGCGCGCCCTCAAGGCCCGCGAGTCGCGGCTGAACCAGCTTAAATCCGTCGATGTTGATCAGAAACATATAGCCCAGGATCAACTGCACAACGGCCAGGATGGACCAGGCCAGCGGCGAGAGAAACATACTGCGCAACTCGCGTGCCGCGATAGTCAGGATGGGCATGGAGTGTCCTCGGTCATGTTAAGGAACCCTGATTAGGTCAGAGGTTCCTGCGGCACTGGATGTGCCTTGCTTAAAGGCAGCGCAGCTCATGCCGCGCTCGCCTCGTCTTCCGTGCGCGTGATGTCCACAAAAATCTGTTCCAGGGAGATCCGTTCAGGGCTCAATTCATATAAACCCCAATCCTGCGCGACGGCCAGTTTTACCAGCGCTTCAGCGGGATTGAGCCGCACGCTGTAACGCAGACGAATCAAATTATCATCGGCAGCCTCGACGGCTTCCACGCCAGCCACGGCGCGCAGTATTTCAAACGCGGGTGGTCGCCGCAAGCCGATCAGCAGGCTCAGGGTCTGCATGTGGCGTAACAGCCCCTCGGTCGTATCCGCGAGCACCAGTTCGCCGCGATTGATAATCTGCACGCGGTCGCAGGTGGCCTGCACTTCGGGAAGGATGTGCGTGGATAGAATGACGCTGTGCTCATTCCGAAGCTCGCAAATCAAGGCGCGTATCTCGCGTATCTGGATGGGATCAAGCCCCACGGTAGGCTCATCGAGGATGACCACGGCCGGTGCATGGATAATCGCCTGGGCGATGCCCACGCGCTGCTGATAACCCTTGGATAGATTGCCGATCAAGCGCTGTCCCACATCGGATAGGCCGCAGCGTTGCTTGGCCGTGCTCAGGGCGGCATTTTGGGAAGCACGGCTGATGCCGTGCAGGCGCGCGCAGTAACGCAGGTATTCATCGACCGTCAGCTCGCGGTACAGCGGTGGCTGCTCGGGAAGAAAGCCGAGGCTGGCCTTGGCCTGCCGTGGCTGGTCAAGGATATCAACGCCGTTGATCCACACGCGGCCCGCGCTCGGCGCCAGATTGCCGCTGATGATCTGCATGATGGTGGACTTGCCGGCGCCGTTCGGCCCGAGAAACCCCAGCACTTCGCCGCGCCGCACCTCGAAGCTGACATCGCGCACCGCGCAACTGGAGCCGTAATAGCGCCACAGGTGTTCAACTCGAATCAGGGTGTCATTGCTCATAGCTGCATTTCGGATGATGATTTTTAGTGCGCGGTCTGCACGAGCAATTCCCGGCCTGCTTGATCGGCCCAAGAAACGGCCTCCAGATAGGCGTGCGTGATCTGTTCGTGTGCCAGACCAGGGCAATCAACATTATCCCAATCGCCGCGTTCGTACGCCAGCACACAATGCAAGGCCGCTCCCATGATGCCTTCTTGACGCAACAGCGCCGCAGCGCTGGCATCGGATACGGGCAGCGATTCCAGGATATCGAACAGGGGCTGATCCAGCAAGGCGTCTAATACAGAGAACAAACCGACCGTGAAAAATGCATCTTTATTCGCGTGCGCCAAGGCTGCCGCCAGCAGTTCGCACATCTTCGCCCGCACCAGGGCGACGTGTAGTAACTCGCGGGGTTTGTCGTCAATGCTGGACAGCACAATGAGATTGATCCAGGCCTTGATTCCCTCTTGACCCAGGGTCACCAGGGCCTGCTGTATCGACTCCACTTTAGTGGGTAAGTTGTAAAGCGAAGAATTGATGCAGCGCAACAGCTTATAACTCAAGGCTGCGTCCTGGCTGATGATCGCCTCTAATTCCTGTAGGTTGGTGGCAGGGTCTTGCAGTTTCGACAGAACCTGCAGCATCGCCAGCCGGGTAACCGGAATACGCCGGCCCGTGACCACATTGGGCCGGCAAAAGAAATAACCCTGGAAATAATTAAAGCCCAGCCGTTTGCAAAACTCGAAATCGTCCTGGGTCTCGACTTTTTCGGCGAGCATTTTAACCTTGTGTTTTTGCAGGATATCCGCGTGCCTTTGCACATTGGCCCGACCCAGGGCGAGGATGTCTAATTTTACGATGTCGGCCATTTTCACCAGGGGAAGCAATTCATCGTGAT
>JBDSMM010000007.1:0-8714 GCA_039915825.1 Gammaproteobacteria bacterium
TGGTTTCCACCGCATCCGCGTGCACAAGCGGCAGTTTGGTGCCGAGCCATGTGCTGCTTGCCATGGACGTAGCGCCCCGGTTACTGCGCAATGTGCTGCGCATCAGCCTGGGAAAGGCCAGCACCCAGAGCGAAATCGATGTGCTGCTTGCTACATTGCAGGGCCTGCATAAACAATTCACGGCTTGGGAGGCCAAAACGGCCGATGGTGGATAAATGCCATGGGTTATTTTAAAGTTTGTCCGGTATAGTGGATTGGCGCCAACCGGTGAAGGCTGGGCAATTCAATCCAGAATTGCGTGGAAAGGCCCGCTGTAATTGCCTGTAAGAGGCTAACACGTTAGAATTGCGCCTTCGCAAAAAGTCCGTGCCGATCTCCGCTTCAATTCACTTGTAAGGAATATGTAATGACAGCCCAACGCACCTTTTCCATTATCAAACCCGATGCCGTGGCCAAGAACATTATCGGTGCGATTTATAGCCGCTTCGAGCAGGCCGGATTGCAGATTATCGCCGCCAGAATGACGCATCTAACGCGTGCGCAAGCGGAAGGATTTTACGCCGTGCACAAGGCGCGCCCGTTTTTTAACGACCTGGTTAATTTCATGATTACCGGCCCTGTAATGATGCAGGTGCTGGAAGGTGAGAACGCGATTGCTAAACACCGTGAATTGATGGGTGCGACGAATCCCAAAGATGCAGCGCCCGGTACCATACGCGCAGATTTTGCCAGCACCGTGGACGAGAATGCAGTACACGGTTCCGACAGCCCCGAGACGGCAAAAACTGAAATAGAATTTTTCTTCCAACCAAACGAGATTTGTCCGCGCACGCGCTAAAACCTTCGTGGAAGCCCCAGCCAAAATAAATCTGTTGAACCTTGATCGCCAGGGCATGGAGGCCTTCTTTCTGGCTCACGGCGAGCCGAAATTTCGTGCCACGCAGGTACTGAAATGGATACATCATTTCGGCTTGGCCGACTTCGATGCCATGACCAATATCGGCAAGGAATTGCGCCCGCGTTTAAAGGTGCTTGCCGAGATTACGGCGCCTGATGTTGTCGTTGATCAACTCTCGTTCG
The DNA here is from genome assembly GCA_039915825.1 of Gammaproteobacteria bacterium. Lineage (GTDB taxonomy): Bacteria > Pseudomonadota > Gammaproteobacteria > SURF-13 > SURF-13 > JBDSTW01. The sequence continues at coordinate 1,081 of JBDSMM010000007.1, forward strand.
ATGGTACGCGCAAGTGGTTGTTGCGGCTGGACAGTGGCAATTGCATTGAAGCGGTTTTCATTCCCGAGGGCGAGCGCGGCACCTTATGCATATCTTCGCAGGTCGGCTGTGCACTCGACTGTTCTTTTTGTGCTACCGCGCAGCAGGGTTTCAACCGCAACCTCACCGTAGCGGAAATTATCGGCCAGGTATGGGTGGCTAATCGCGCCCTCGGCCGTGACCCGAAGGGTGCGCGCATCATTACCAATGTAGTCATGATGGGCATGGGTGAGCCTTTGTTGAATTTTGACAACGTGGTCAAGGCCATGAATCTGATGATGGACGATCTCGGCTATGGTTTGTCGAAGCGCCGCGTCACGCTGAGCACGGCGGGCGTGGTGCCGGCGCTGGATCGTCTGCGTGCGGTAAGCCCGGTGAGCCTTGCCGTCTCGCTGCATGCGCCTAACGATGCGTTGCGCAACGAACTCGTGCCGCTGAATAAAAAATATCCGTTGGCTGAATTGCTGGCAGCATGCCGGCGCTATGTAGAAGGAGAGACACGCCGCCGCGTGACCTTCGAATACGTCATGCTCAATGGCGTGAACGATAGTCCGGCACTGGCGCAAGAACTGGCGGCGTTGCTCAAGGATATGCCGGCCAAGGTTAATCTGATTCCGTTTAATCCGTTCCCCAGCACACGCTATAGCCGCTCTAGCCCGGCCGTTATAGAACGCTTCCGCAACATCCTGATGGCGGCGGGCCTGGTCACCGTGACGCGCAAAACGCGCGGTGATGATATCGATGCCGCGTGCGGCCAACTTGCCGGAAAGGTGCAAGACCGCACGAAACGCACCTTGCGCCGTAGCGCTATGCAATCAACGAGTATTTGACGATGAAGCATTCCGGGTTTTGTTACATGGCCATGCTCTGCGTGATGTTAAGCTTGGGTGCCTGCGCTACGTCGAACACCAAAAATACCGCTCAGACGAATGCGGGCGATCGCCCCGACACCCTCGCGGAAACCAACGTGAAGCTCGGTGTCGGTTATCTGCAGCAGGGACGGCGCGATCTCGCGCTCAGTAAATTACAGCGCGCCTTGGAACTCAGTCCGAACCTGGCCAGCGCCCACAACGCCATTGCTATCGTATATGATCAATTGGGCCAGTACGAAGAGGCCGGCCAGCATTACCAGAAGGCGGTGAGTCTGGCGCCTAATGATTCCAATGCCCTCAATAATTACGGGACGTTTTTGTGCAATCGCAATGAATTGGGTAAGGCGGAGCAGTATTTTCTGCAGGCGCTGGAAAATCCGCTGTATGAAACGCCTGCGCTCGCTTACGAAAATGCCGGCTTGTGCGCTACGCGCGTGCCCAATACCGTCAAGGCCGAAAAATATTTCCGCAGTGCCCTGCAAATTAATCCGCGGTTATCCGGATCGCTTTATCAGATGTCCGTCATCAGTTTTGACCGCGGGGAATATCTACCCGCCCGCGCCTACCTTCAGCGTTACGCAACCGTCGCCAAGCACAGCCCGCAGAGCCTGTGGTTAGGGATTCGCATCGAGCAAATGCTGGAAGACAAGAATGCTGCTTCCAGCTACGCCATGCAGTTACGCTCTACCTACCCTGACTCACAAGAGGCACGTCTGTTGCTGAACTCCGAAGGACTGGTTATTACACAGCCTGGGGCAAGCCAATCCGGGGTAGGGGAATGACGACTTCAGGTACCCAAACCACAGCTGACGAGAGTGCCACTGGCGGGGCGGGTAAGCTGTTGCGGGCCGCGCGTGAGGCGCGGGGCATGACCGCACTTCAGGTGGCTGGAAAACTGCGTCTCGATGTTAAACATATCGAGGCCATGGAGCGTGATGAGTTCACTACCCTGGTAGCGCCCGTATTTGCGCGCGGCTATCTGCGCAGTTATGCGCAATTTCTAGAGCTGTCACCCGACACATTCGTCAAGTCGTACGAAAATCAGAAAGGACCCATGCCGATGGTATTGCATGGCCGCTCCGTATTATCTGGTGAGGATAGCGATGTAAGTGATCGCTCCATCAGCTGGATCATCTATATAATCATATTGGCATCGCTTATCCTGGGTGTTGTCTGGTGGCAAACGCAGGGAACGTTTAAGTTCGGTGAAGATCAACCCGTGGCAAACTTCGACTCAGAATCGCCACCTGATCCACAAGAAGTAGTTGAGCCCATGGCCGATACGTCGCCGCCGGCCACGAGTCCGCCCACTGGCCTTGCTTCGGTATCTCCTGTTTCAGCCGGTGCACCTGCCGTAACGCTGCCACCGAAACAGATCGCCACAATCGCGCAACCTGCAGATGTGCCGGCCCAACCACAACCTTCCGCAGCGCCGTCCGTTACGCAACCACATGAGATTTCCGCAACTGTTGCAGCGCCGTCGGTTGTAATAAATTTAACGGCGGAGTCGTGGGTTGACATTACCGATGCCGACGGCAATCGTCTCGTTTACAAGATGTTACCGGCGGGAACCAGCAAGACCCTGAACGATCTCAAGCTACCGCTCAAAGTGGTATTGGGAAATGCCGCAGGCGTCAAGCTCGAATACAATGGCCAACCCTTCGACCATTCACGCTACAGCCGCAACGGTGTTACGCGCTTCGAATTGGGTTCGCCAAATCTCAGCGCCGCACAACATAAAATTCACAATAATTAGTCCATAATTCAGGGCCCCACGTTGTCCAAAACCCTTCAAGCCATCCGCGGCATGAATGATATTCTGCCGGGCGCTACGCCTCTCTGGCAGTTTCTCGAACAGACCTTACGGGATCTACTGGCGAGCTACGGTTACGAAGAAATCCGCCTGCCATTAGTGGAATGCACTGAATTGTTTTCGCGCGCCATCGGCGAAGTCACCGATATCGTCGAGAAGGAGATGTACACCTTTACCGATCGCAACGGCGATAGCTTGACCTTGCGCCCGGAAGGCACCGCTGGCTGCGTGCGCGGTGCCATTGAAAATGGCCTGCTCTATAATCAGATCCAGCGACTCTGGTATCTGGGCCCCATGTTTCGCCATGAGCGTCCGCAAAAGGGCCGCTACCGGCAATTCCATCAAATCGGCGTGGAAGCCTTTGGCATGGCGGGGCCGGAGATTGATGCCGAGCTGATCCTGATGACGGCGCGGCTATGGCGTAAATTAGGAATATCTTCTGCACCGGGAGATTCAACGGGTGAAAATTCGCAGGCTGCTTCTAACAGTAACCAGCTAACTCTCCAACTAAATTCGCTAGGTTCGCTTGCAGCACGTGCCGCTTATCGTGAGGTATTGGTCAAATATTTCTCCGGTCAGCAAGGACAATTGGATGAAGACAGTAAACGCCGCCTGCATACCAACCCCTTGCGTATCCTCGACAGCAAAAACCCCGCCCTGCAATTATTAATTACCAATGCCCCGCAGCTAAGCGACTACCTGGACGCCGATTCCAAGGCGCACTTTACGCAACTGCGCGCGTATCTGGATGCCGCTGGGGTGGCGTATCAGATTAACCCCCGTCTGGTGCGCGGTCTGGATTATTACAATAAGACGGTTTTCGAGTGGGTATCAAATGCACTTGGTGCGCAGGGCACGGTCTGCGCCGGGGGGCGTTACGATGGACTGGTGGAGCAGATCGGCGGCAAGCCTACCACCGCAGTGGGCTTTGCCGTCGGCTTGGAACGTTTAGTGGCCCTGCTGGAAATGCAGGGCGCAGTACGCGCAAAGGCACCCCATGCCTATTTGATTACCGTCGGTATAGCAGCGAGTAGCGCCGGTATGTTGCTTGCCGAAAGGCTCCGCGACGCATTACCCGATTTACGTCTAGCAAATAATTGCGATGGATCCAGTCTGAAGAGTCAGCTAAAAAGGGCCGATAAAAGTGGTGCCCAATTCGCACTTATTCTGGCGGAACAGGAGTTGGCGGCGGACAGTGTGAGCGTTAAATTCCTGCGCATTCGCGATCAGCAGCAGCTTGCCGTTCCGTTGCTTACATTAGCTGAATTCCTCTCACATCATCTCTAGGTTTCATTGACGCTAGTTTTAAGGTCCGATTTCAATTCAAAACTTGCCCTTTAGAATAAGACCAATTCCAGAACTTAATGCGCACTACTCAAAGCAGAATAAGTGTTGTAAAGTTGTTCTAACTACCACTTGGATAACTAACCAAAAATGGTTAGAAAGACTATGACTCCGAACCCCAATCAGTATTGCTATCAACGTCCTAATACAGGCAAGCGGGTCTTACTGTGTTGTTTAATTACGGCACTGGTTAGTGTGGTGAGTCCGGTAATGGCAGGCCCGCTGCTGGATCGCGCGACGACCTTGCTAAGTGACGGCAAGGAAGGGGAGGCTAAATCCGTGCTGCTTGAGGCCTTGCAAGATCCCGGGCAACACTTTGCCGCGTTTGGAGCGTTGGTTAGCCTGGCTATCGTCGCGCGCGATCAGCCGCGTCTTGACGAGCTGTTTGAAACTCACCGCGCTTATCCTTTCGAGACCCCTGAGAATTTTCAAGGCCGGATAGAATTCTATGAATTGCGCTATCTGCGGCGGATATATAACCAGGCCGTTCAGGATTTCATGGACAGTCGCTGGCCGGAGGCAGAGCAAGGCTTCAGTCAATTATTGGGGGATGCCGTCTACCACCGCCAATCCGTTGCATGGCTGTTTCGCATAGCTATGAGGCAGAAGGACTTCGAACGTGCACAATTTATCGCGGGACTCGCGAAATCGTATGCCGACGATGCCACGACCTCTCCCAATATCTTGGGAGCATGCTCCGCTCAACGTAAGTCCGATCAACAGGTATCGCAACCCGCCTTGTCGCTTATTTCAGAAGAGTTAAAGTTACGCAATGCTTACGCTGAATCTTTACAAACCCGGCTTGAGGCACAACAAATAGTTTATGTAGCAATGATCCGTCTGCACAACGAAATAGATCAATGTTTCCGTTTTGCCATGAGCAAGCCTGCTGAGGCGCGCCCATTATTTCCGGATTTACCTGATAAGGTCTTGGCTTACTTAGCCCGGTAATCCGTAACAGAGTAATGCCGCATAAGGGATGAGACTTTCGCCAGTGCAATCTAAGGTGAGCCTTAAACCCGTGAGGGGTGTGCCATGATCATACGCATTCTGTTAGTCGATAAGCAGCGGCTATTTCGCCAAAGTCTATCCTGCATGCTTAAACAGGACCCCGATATGCGTGTCGTGGGCGAGGCGGGTGATGGACAGGAGGCCTTTGCATTGGCCTTGGAACGCAAGCCGCATATCGTATTGATGGACTTATCTCTTCCCAAGATCGACGGTGTGCAGACCACGCGGTTAATCCTGGAACGCGCACCCAAGACCAAGATTCTTATTCTGGCCGAATATGACCCGACTTCGCCCATCCTGTTGAGTTTGGAGGCTGCGCTGGCAGCGGGAGCGATGGGCTATATGCTTAAGGATATTGATTACCCGGAATTGCTGCGCATTATTAAAGGTTATGCCCACGGCTCTCCGGTAAGCTCGATCTTCTTAACAGCCTCAGATATTGCGCCCGATAAAGATAAGGTCTTATTAGGCGGCACTATTCCCCTAACGCGACGTGAACTGGAGGTGATGGATTTGCTCACTTGTGGCCAGCGTAGCCAGGAGATCGCCGACAGCCTCGCTATTTCCATCGAAACCGTGAAGGTTCATATACAACATATCTACCGCAAGCTGGGCGTGAAGAATCGTGTTGAGATGATCCTGTCGTTAAAGCCCGATCAAGCAGTGCGGGCACATCATCAATAAATCTGATATACCCTTCTTGATTTTGTAGTTAGTCTTATTATCAATACTCTTAAACGCAGACAGATGATATGGGGTGGTAGTTACTTCAGATACCCCTTCCGTGTCTGTGCCTAAAATCTTTATGACTCATATAGTTAATATAATCATTAATACCGTACTAACTAAAAATAACTACTTTAGTTTTATTATTGAGCATAAATACATATAACTAGTTATTGTCAAATAGCGGTCTAACCACTCTAATGCCTACGTGAAAACTTTCATTTTTCTGGCCATTTAATTAGGGAGTCTCCCATGCGTAAAACAACGGTCATGTATCACATTTTATTAGGCTGTTTAAGCCTACTTAGCCTTATGGCAAGCCCGGCCTATGCACGTCATGGCGAGGCGAATTTTTTAACCAACCGTATCCCTGAGCCTGCCCCGTATGAATACTCTGAAACCATAGCGGGCGGCGGGCAGAGCCAGAATCCTCCATTTGAAAACCTCTGGACCAGCACCAACGACCTCGGCGGTTGCACGGGTTGTCATACCACTTTATACGATGAATGGAACGGCTCGATGATGGCCAATGCCTGGCGCGATCCGGCCTGGCGCGGCGCCTTCCTGCTGGTATCCCGCCTGACGTCCACGGACGGTTGTGCCGACATTACCCCCACCTTGACCGGGGGAAATGCCAAAGACGGTTCCATAGGCTACGATTGCAGTAGCGCCACCCGTAAGATCAACCCCTTCGCCAACGCCAACGGCACCTCCACCTTTAACATGGGTGCGACCACGGCCACCTACAGCGGCTCCGGCTCGCTGATGGACGATTTCTGCTCACGCTGCCACATGCCCACCAATTACGTGGACGCCACCGTGTCGGTCGCCAATGACTTGCCCTCCGGCATGGAACACGGCGCGATGAGCCCCACTTACGATCCAACGGCAGCAAGCGGTGCGGCGCTGGCCGACCCGGTCGCCGCCATGGGCACGGGGCGTGAGTCGTTTGCCACGCGCACCGACGGCACCCGCCCGGTCAACAGCAACAGCGGCAAAATCGGTATCGTGTGCGAGGTCTGCCATACGAACACGGCCTCCCGCTATACGCCTTATCACATGTATAACAAGTCCGGTGTGGACTACTATGCGGCTACCAAGTCGGTGTCCCGTTCGGATGCCGCGCAGCGTGACCAGTTCGGCAATACCTTGCCGACCAATCATCAGGATATGATCACCGTCCCGGATGCCGCGTCCAAGAACCTGGGCTACGGCATCGCCGCAGGCGCCTTCAGGCTCTCCCCGCACGCCCTGGTCAAGCCGGAGCGTTTTGGCCCGCTGTCCTGGAACAACTTTACCGCCACGGTCGATACCTACGTCAGTGATGTATTCTCCGGCGGCGGCGTCACGCGTACCTATAACTTCATCCAGGCCACTCCGCCCGGCAAGCACGAAACCTACTATCAGGTGAAGTTCGAGCGTGCCGAGTTCTGCGCGAGCTGCCATGATGTGACCAACCCGGCCACCATCATGAATGCGTCCGGCAAGTGGGTAGGCGGTTTCCCGATAGAACGCACCTACACGGAGTTTGTCAACAGCCGTTATGCGGATCGTGCGGGTAACACCAACTACGACCCGAACTATAAGCGCGACTGCCAGACCTGCCACATGCAGCAGGATTACAACGAGCCCGGCACCGCGATGACGCTGTACACCATCAGCGGCACCAACGTCATCCCGGATGTCCCGTACACCGGGCCTTCGTGTGACCGTATCACCCGCACCCCCGCGTACACGCATCAGTTTGTGGGTGGTAATGCCTACGTCACCAAGATGATCGGCAAGGCTACCAACGGTGGCACGGTACTCGCGTATCCGCAGTTGCTGGA
>JBDSMM010000038.1:0-9454 GCA_039915825.1 Gammaproteobacteria bacterium
CCAGCACGCGCGTCTCGACGATGGCGTCGACCGGACAGGATTCTTCGCAGAAACCGCAGTAAATGCACTTGAACAAGTCGATGTCGTAACGCGTGGTGCGGCGTGTACCGTCCTCGCGCTGCTCGGAGTCTATGGTAATGCAGGCGGCTGGACACACTGCCTCGCACAGCTTGCAGGCTATGCAGCGCTCCTCACCGTTTGGATAGCGGCGCAAGGCGTGCAGCCCGCGAAAGCGATTAGACTGCGGCGTGGTTTCCTCGGGAAACTGCACGGTAATCTTCTTACCGAACAAATACGTACCCGTAAGCTTCAAGCCCTTTAACAGTTCCCAGAGAAACAGGCTCTTGATGTAATGGGTGATCTTGGTCATGGCGCTAATCGAACCACCAGGGCAACTTATAGAGTACAGCTATACCGACCAGCAACAGCCACACGATAGTAATCGGGATAAACACCTTCCAGCCCAGGCGCATGATCTGATCGTAGCGGTAACGCGGGAACGTGGCGCGGAACCACAGGAACAAGAACAGCAGCACGGAAATCTTCAGGAACAGCCAGACAATGCCGGGCACCCAGGCAAAGGCGCCTTCCAGCACGGGTATGCCCTGAAACGGCGACAACCAGCCGCCCAGGAACATCAACGCGGCCAGTGCGGATATGAGAATCATGTTCGCATATTCGGCGAGAAAAAATACCGCAAAGGTGATACCGGAATATTCCACGTGGAAACCGGCGACGATCTCGGATTCGCCTTCGGCTACATCGAACGGCGCGCGGTTGGTCTCCGCTACGCCGGAGATAAAATAGATCAGGAACAGCGGCAGCAAGGGCAACCAGAACCAGTGCGCCACACTGCCCTGCTGCGCATTGACAACTTCGCCCAGATTCAAGCTGCCTGCCGCGATCAGCACGCTGACCAACGCAAAGCCCATGGCGATTTCATACGAGACGATTTGTGCTGCGGCGCGCATGGCGCCGAGAAATGCATATTTCGAGTTGGAGGCCCAACCGGCAATAATCACGCCGTACACACCCATGGAGGTCACCGCCAGGATATACAGCAGGCTCGCATCGATGTTAGCGACGACCAGCGTGGCATCGAACGGAATCACCGCCCAGGCCAGCAATGCAGGGGCGATGGTCAAAATGGGGCCGATAATGAATAGCGTGCGGTTGGCGCCTGAGGGGATGATGATCTCCTTCATCAATAACTTGATACCGTCGGCAATCGGTTGCAGCCAGCCGCGCGGCCCGACGCGATTAGGCCCGATACGCGCCTGAATATAGCCAATCACCTTGCGTTCGATAAAGGTTGTGTAGGCAACCGCGAGCGACAAGGGGATAACAATGGCCAATATTGCGATGATAATTCGCAAAATCTCAGGAGTCTCGGTCCACAGAAGTTGAAGTTGGCTAACCATCTTCACTCCGGGCAACCGCAACCAGGGGATTATCAAGATCGGCAAATCGTGTTAAAGCGACAGACCCGAACAGGGTGCCCAAGGTAGCGGTTTCCGGCAGACCCGCAGGAATCAGCGCACATCCATCGGGTATCCTGGCGTCAATCACTACAGGCAGTGTGGCCTGCGCATCTTCCTGATCAGCAACGACCCGATCTCCTTCCGAAAATCCCAAACGCGCCGCCAGGCCTGCGTTGATATAAACCGCCCCTGCGCGTGCAGCAGCGGTTTTTTGCAGGGCATCGGCACGCCGCACCAAGCCGTCTGTTGCATACGGTGGAACATCGGCGATGCGTACCAGTCCGGCGGGCTGGTTAATAAATTCCGGGAAGGTTTGTCCGGACGGTAGACTTGTGCTGACTGTTGTTAACGAGGCTATCGTAGCAGTGAAAGCGGCGCGCAGTTCATCATGCACCTCGTCCGAGGAAACGTATTCAAATCCTGGCACATTAAACAGATTTCCCAGCACGCGCAGCACCTTCCAGGCAGGGCGCGCGTCGCCCTGTGGTGGCACCGCCCCCGCAAAACCCTGCCAACGGCCTTCGGCATTGACCAAGGTTCCGGAGGTTTCGGCAAAAGTGGCTATGGGCAACATCACGTCTGCATAAGCTTCGATGGCGACGCTACGGAAGGCGGTCAGTGAGACGACAAAGTCGCTTGCCTTAAGCGACTTAAGTGCGGCAGCTGGATTGCAGCTATCAAATTCCAGTTCAACGCCCATAAGGACATAAGCCTTCAAATTGACGCTGAGCATGGTTGAGGCATCGAGGCCCGATTGGGTAACCGTTCGACCGGCATCGGCACGGTGTGGCAGCGCGCCAGCTATCCAGCCACCAGCGCTGTTTGCGGCATCGGGCAAGGTGCCCAAAGTTGCCCCGGTCGCCTCTGCGATACAATCAGCTAACCTGGCCAACAGTGAATACTGTGGATGATATGAAGATATATTTCCAATTAAAACAATAGCTTTTTCTGCATTCTTCAACTGTTTTGCTATGGCCATATGGGCATCACCAAACTCAACGTTCGATAGCAGAATCTCAAGACCCGCTTTGGGCACCAACTCGCCCAGTTGAGCCAAGGCCTTGACGACTCCGGCCACCGCCAGAAGCATGCCCGCAGGTGCGGCGATTATCTTTTCCTGCACATTGAAATGCAGATCATAATCAACGGGATTGATAAGCATAACGCTTGCACCGCGCATTGCGGCCTTGCGCAATCGATGCGCAGCAATCGGCTGTTCGTTGCGCACGTTCGAACCTATCAGAAGTGCTGCATCAACCTGTTCCAGTTCTTCAATGGACATTCCCAGGCCGGGAAACAGCGGTGCCTGATGCTGGTCGCTAAAATCAGTCTGACGCAGACGATGGTCGATATTCGCACAACCGATTCCGCGCATCACCTTTTGCAGCAGATACATCTCTTCGAGCGTGGAGTTAGGCGACATTAGTGTGCCGACTTGCCCGGCACCGTGCGCGGCAATAACCTTGCTCAGCCCCTGCACGGTTGCCTCAAGTGCCGTGTTCCAGTCGGCTGCTTGCCACTGGCCATTCTTCTTAACCATGGGCGTGAGCAAACGGTCGTCGCTATTGATGCCCTGGTAACTGAAGCGGTCACGGTCGGAGATCCATACCTCGTTGATCGCCTCGTTCTCGCGTGGCACAACACGCATCACGCGATTATCGCGAATGTGCAGATAGATATTTGAACCAATACAGTCGTGCGGTGCAATCGTCTCGCGTTGCGACAGTTCCCAGGCGCGGGCCGTATAGCGATAGGGCTTGGAGGTCAACGCGCCCACCGGGCACAAGTCGATAACGTTGCCCGACATCTCCGAATTTATGCTGTTCTCGACAAACGTGCCGATCTCCATATGTTCACCGCGTCCGGTGGCACCCAACTCCATTACTCCGGCAATGTGCTGGCCGAACAGAACACAACGCATGCAATGGATACACCGCGTCATGTCGGTAGCAATCAGCGGACCGATATTTTTGTCTTTAATAACCCGCTTCTTTTCCTGGTAGCGCGACACATCCCGCCCGTAACCCATGGCGACATCCTGTAACTGGCACTCGCCGCCCTGATCGCAAATCGGGCAGTCCAGCGGGTGGTTAATCAGCAGAAATTCCATTACGCCTTTCTGCGCCATAATGGCCTTGGGCGAATTAGTAAATATCTTCATCCCTTCGGTGGCCGGGGTTGCACAGGCGGGTAGCGGCTTGGCGGCCTTGTCGATGTCCACCAGGCACATACGGCAATTGGCTGAGACGGGAAGCTTCTTGTGATAACAGAAGCGTGGGATAGCAATACCGGCCTCATCGGCAGCCTCGATGACCATAGCGCCGTCGCGTGCCCTGATGTGTATACCGTTAATTTCGATATCTATCATCTGCTGACCTGCTGCATTGCTGGGCTCGTCCCTGCCATACAGGTTCGATGTTCGATATGGTACTCAAATTCAGCCCGGAAATACTTGATGAAGCTTGCCACCGGCAAAGCTGCAGCATCGGCGAGCGCACAGATAGTACGTCCCTCCATTTTGCTGGCAACATCCACCAGCAAATCCAGATCGCGCGGCTCACCCTTACCATGCTCAATACGATGCACAACCCGCGATAGCCACCCTGTGCCCTCACGGCAAGGTGTGCACTGCCCGCAGGACTCTTCATAATAAAAGTGAGAAATGCGCGCTAACGCCTTGACCATACAGGTACTATCGTCCATAACAATAACCGACCCTGCACCTAGCATCGAACCTGCCTTGGAGATGGAATCGTAATCCATTGTGAGATCCATCATGACTGCACCAGGCAGTACCGGCACTGAAGATCCGCCGGGAATAACCGCCTTGAGTTTATGCCCCGCACGAATACCGCCGGCCATTTCAAGGAGTTCCGCGAACGGCGTGCCCATGGGCACCTCGTAATTACCCGGCTTGTTCACATGGCCGGATAGGGAGAATATCTTCGGCCCGCCATTATTGGGCTTGCCGATCCCCAGGAACCATTGCCCACCGTTCTGCACGATTAGCGGTATGGAGGCCAACGTCTCGGTATTATTACAAATAGTCGGCCGGCCATATAAACCATAAGTGGCTGGAAACGGCGGCTTGAAACGCGGAAATGCCTTTTTGCCCTCTATCGTCTCCAACATCGCCGTCTCTTCGCCGGAGATGTAAGCGCCCGCACCCAAAGTGCTGTGCAGCTCAAAATTAACCCCGGACCCGAGAATATTTTGGCCGATAAATCCGGCGGCACGCGCCTCGGCAAGGGCGGCATCAAAACGCTCAGCGGGCTCACCCCCGAACTCACCGCGCATAAAGTTATAACCGGCCGTAGCACCTATCGTATAACCGGCAATGGCCATACCCTCAATCACCGCATGCGGGTTATAGCGCAGGATATCGCGATCCTTGAAGGTGCCCGGCTCAGCCTCATCGGAATTACACACGATGTACTTCTGCCCTGGCGCATTGCGTGACATGAAACTCCACTTCAGGCCGGTAGGAAAACCTGCGCCACCGCGCCCGCGTAAGGCGGAGGTTTTAACCTCTTTGATGATGTCATCCGGGGCCATTTTTTCAGCGAGTACTTTTTTCCATGCGCCATAACCGCCTGTACTCTGGTACGTCTTCAGCGTCCAGGGTTCCGGCAGATGCAGGTTACGAAAGCAGACTTCGTTAGCCATGATTAATCCAGGGAGCTCAAGATCGTGTCGATCTTTTCAGGCGTCAGGTTCTCATGAAAATCCATACCGATCTGGCACATGGGCGCGCCACCGCAGGCCGCCAGACATTCAGCCTCTTTAAGAGTGAATTTTCCGTCTGGCGTCGTTTGCCCGAAACCGATACCGAGTTTGTCTTTGAGATGGCTCACAATTCCATCGGAGCCGCTTAGCTGACAAGAGATATTCGTGCACACGTAAATTTTGTGCCTGCCCACCGGCTTTAAATCGTAAAGTGTATAAAAAGTGGCGACTTCATAAACGGCAATGTGCGGCAAATCTAAATAATCGGCCACCGCGTCCATGAGTTCCTTACTCAGCCAGCCACCATTGTCTAGCTGTACCATGCGTAATGCCGCCAGGACCACAGAACGCTTTTGCTCAGCAGGAAACTTACTTGCTTCGCGCTCAATCGCGGCACGAACATCTTCCGAAAGCAGATTTGCGGAGGTCTTAATTTGGGCTTGCGAGATCAACGGTCAACCTCCCCAAATACAATGTCCTGTGAGCCGAGTATCGCGACCACATCAGCCAGCATGTGACCACGTATCATTTCATCCAGCGACGCGAGGTGCGCGAAACCAGGCGCGCGCACCTTCAACCGGTACGGTTTGTTGGCGCCGTCAGAAATCAGATAGACACCAAACTCGCCCTTGGGCGCCTCGACCGCTGCATACGCCTCGCCTTCGGGAATGCAAAAGCCTTCGGTAAACAGTTTGAAGTGATGGATCAGTGATTCCATATCATTTTTCATCACGGCACGCTTGGGCGGTACAATTTTGTTGTCGTCAATCACCACCGGGCCGGGATTGACACGTAACCAAGCAATGCACTGGCGAACAATTTTATTCGACTGCCGCATTTCCTCGACGCGCACCAGATAGCGGTCATAGCAATCGCCGTGCACGCCGACCGGAATATCGAAGTCGAGGCGATCATAAACTTCATAAGGCTGCTTCTTGCGCAGATCCCATTCGATTCCCGAGCCGCGCAGCATGGGGCCGGTGAAACCAAGCTGCAATGCGCGTTCTGGCGTAACCACACCAATGTTGACAGTACGCTGCTTCCAGATGCGGTTATCGGTCAGCAGGCTTTCGTACTCATCAACATAATTCGGAAAGCGCTTGGTGAAATCCTCGATGAAATCCAGCAACGATCCCTGGCGGTTTTCATTGCGTACGTCCGTCTCTTTCTGATTGTGCCACTTGGATGCTTTGTATTGCGGCATGGTTTCGGGCAGATCGCGATAGACGCCGCCGGGGCGATAATACGTCGCGTGCATGCGCGCACCCGACACCGCCTCGTAGCAATCCATCAAGTCCTCGCGCTCACGAAAGGCGTAGAGAAACACCGTCATCGCGCCGATATCCAGCGCGTGCGCGCCCAGCCATAACAAGTGATTCAGAATGCGTGTGAGTTCATCGAACATGACGCGGATGTATTGCGCACGTAGCGGCGGCTCAATGCCGAGCAGTTTTTCCATCGCCAGCACATAGCCGTGCTCATTGCACATCATGGAGACGTAATCAAGCCGATCCATATAGCCGATGCTTTGATTGTAAGGCTTGCTCTCGGCAAGCTTCTCAGTACCGCGATGCAACAGGCCGATGTGAGGATCGCCGCGTTGAATGGTCTCGCCGTCCATCTCCAACACCAGGCGCAGCACTCCGTGCGCAGAGGGGTGTTGCGGACCGAAATTCATCGTGTAATTACGAATTTCCATTGCGGGATCGGTCCTCCTTCACCTTATCGACAACGTAGCGATGATCGCGCCGAATGACGCGCGGCACCAGCACGCGATTTACAATCGTAACGGGCTGGTAAATAACACGCTTTTTTTCCGGGTCGTAACGCATCTCAACATTGCCGATCAGCGGAAAATCCTTGCGGAATGGATGTCCCACAAAGCCGTAATCCGTGAGAATACGGCGTAGATCGGGATGGCCCTCGAACAGGATGCCGAACATATCGAAGGCCTCGCGCTCAAACCAGTTCGCCGCAGCCCAGATATTAATCACCGAGTCCACTATCGGAGCCTCATCGGAGGTGAATACGCGCAGACGCAGGCGTTCGTTGTGCTTGAGTGAAAGCAGGTGATACACCACAGCAAAGCGCGGGCCACTCCAGATTTCTTCCGGGTAGTCAGGGTAATCAATGACATCTTCCGTGATCAGCCCGGTGATACCCCGTGAGCTTTGCCCGTATTCGGAATAATCGACGCCGCACAAGTCCATAAGCTGTTCGAAGTGGAATGCGGGCTCATCGCGCAGGACGTTGCACACCTCGAGCAAGTTGTCGCGATGGATTTCCACGGTAGTCTCGCCCACAGCTTCTTTAAGGCCGGTTATAAGGCCATCGAAGCGCTGTTTAAGGCGCGCGGCGAGAGTATCTGCCATCATCGGTAGCGTATTGGGCATGTATGGTCCGGGCACTAACGGGCGATGGTGTTGGTGCGTTTAATTTTATTCTGTAGCTGAATAATTCCATACAACAATGCCTCCGCCGTGGGCGGGCAACCCGGCACATAGATATCGACGGGCACAATACGGTCACAACCACGCACCACGGCGTAAGAATAGTGATAGTAACCGCCGCCGTTCGCGCACGAACCCATCGAGATGACCCAGCGCGGTTCCGACATCTGGTCATAAACCTTGCGCAAGGCGGGGGCCATTTTGTTGACGAGCGTACCGGCCACTATCATGACGTCCGATTGGCGCGGGCTGGGACGGAACACTACTCCAAAACGGTCAAGGTCATAACGTGAGGCTCCCGCGTGCATCATCTCCACGGCGCAGCAGGCCAGTCCAAAGGTCATCGGCCACAAGGAACCGGTGCGCGCCCAGTTAATAAGCTGGTCAGCGCTGGTGGTGACTATGCCTTTTTCAAGGACACCCTCTATTCCCATTCGAGCGCCCCCTTCTTCCACTCGTAAATAAAACCCACGACCAGGATGGCGAGGAATACAAACATCGCCATAAATCCGAACAGACCGATCTCGCCGAGCACAACGGCCCAGGGAAACAGGAAGGCAATCTCAAGATCGAAAATGATAAACAGGATGGCCACGAGGTAGTAGCGTACATCGAACTTCATGCGCGTGTCTTCGAAGGCTTCGAAGCCGCACTCATACGGAGAATTTTTTTCGCTATCGGGCCGATGCGGAGCCAATACGAAACCCATGGCAATAGGCAATACTCCGAACAGTATGCTTATTATCAGGAAGATCAGTATGGGTAGATAATTCTCTAACAAATGCGCTGCCTCATCGGGGAAAATCTCTGGCACTCATGGATTCGATCGCAAAGTTCGGCACAGATTTCTACTCACCCCAACCACAAAGTTAGAAAATTCGGTGTGAGACTATAAGAAATAACCGCACATTGTGAATAATATAATTATTTATTTATTTTAAAAACCTATTGTTTACAAATATGTTGCGGAAAGTGGTAGTGCAGTGTTTAGGTTTGCAAAACAGACCTTGCTTCCAAGGCTCCGTGTCGCCAGCGCACTATTCCACCCATAAAACAAAATCAATCAAAATGGTGCCGATGGCCGGACTCGAACCGGCACAGCTTGCGCCACCGCCCCCTCAAGACGGCGTGTCTACCAATTCCACCACATCGGCTTGCAACTTTACTTATCAGGGCGCAGGCACATCGATTGGAGTACCTGAGGGCTCAACCGGAATCTGCGTAGACGAATCTTTGGGGACAACACTACTATTCAGCGGTGGCGCGGGTACATCCGGCGCTAACGGCGTCGTGGGTAATCCTGTAACGGGTGCCTGCGGCAGGGTTTGCGCTGGCGCCGCACCATCCATGACGCTTTGTGTCTTAGGCCGCTGACCTGTCAAATACGCCAGAGACAAACTGATGATAAAGAACATCAGGGCCAGTACGGCGGTAGCGCGAGTCAGAAATGACCCCGACCCTCCGCTGCCGAATACGGTTTGTGAGGCCCCGCTGCCGAACGCGGCGCCGACGTCTGCACCCTTGCCGTGCTGCATCAGTATCAATCCAATCAGGGCGATGGACACCAAAATATCAATTATCAGTAAGGCCGTAAACATGGTTTTATCCCGCGGCTTGGCATATAGCCAAGAACTCATTTGCATTCAAGGAAGCGCCGCCGATCAGGCCGCCGTCGATATCCGGCATGCCGAATAATTCAAGGGCATTGGCAGCCTTCACGCTTCCACCGTATAAAATTTGAATCTGACCCGCAAGTATAGCATCGTGCAGCGCGAGACGCTGCCGTATGAAGGCGTG
>JBDSMM010000045.1:0-8748 GCA_039915825.1 Gammaproteobacteria bacterium
GGGAATTTTGACGTGGTCGGTAAATTCGATGAAAGCGTTGAGCTGAATCAGCGTTGAGCAAACCCTCTGGCGTTTTGGACAAGGCGCTGGGCTATCGTTTCTCAAACCCGGGCTTGCTGACGGCTGCATTAACCCACAGCAGTGCGGGTAGCGTAAATAATGAACGGCTGGAATTTCTCGGTGATGCAATTTTGAGTTTCACTATCGCCGCTGAGCTTTACCGGCGGTATCCTACGGCAAGCGAGGGCGAACTCAGCCGCCTGCGTGCGAGTCTGGTCAAGGGCGAAACATTGGCCGAACTGGCGCGGAACATTGATGTGGGAAGCCAGCTAAATTTGGGGTACGGCGAGTCCAAGAGCGGGGGCCATGAGCGCGACTCTACGCTGGCCGACGCGCTAGAGGCGATTATCGGCGCGATTTTTTTGGACGGTGGCCTGCCGCCCTGTCAGGAATTCATCCTGTCGCTTTACCGCCAGCATATGGATGCATTGTCGTCCGCTACGCACCTCAAAGACCCAAAGACGCGTTTGCAGGAATATCTGCAGGCGCGAAAAATACCGCCACCCCGTTACAGCGTATTAAGCACCAGTGGCAATGCGCACGCGCAAACCTTCCTTGTCGAGTGTAAGGTAGACAGCAATATCTCAATTCAGGGTGCCGGCAGTAGCCGACGCAAAGCTGAACAGGACGCCGCGCATAGGGTGTTGCAAGTGATCGAACATGACTGAGCAGGAGCGGACCCAGGAGCCTGCCAGCCGATGTGGATACGTGGCTATCCTGGGCCGCCCCAATGTAGGCAAGTCAACCTTGCTAAACCGCATTCTGGGACAGAAAATCAGCATTACCTCACGCCGTCCGCAGACCACGCGACACCGTATTCTGGGCATTAAAACGGTGGGCGATGCGCAGGCAATTTATGTTGATACGCCTGGCTTGCACCAGGGCGGAAAGCGCGCCATGAACCGTTACATGAATCGTGCCGCCAGCGGCACTATCGGCGAAGTGGATGTTGTGTTATTCGTCATCGAGGGTCTGCGTTGGAGCGAACAGGACCAGTACGTTCTGGAAAAGCTTACATCCCGTAAGGCGCCGGTAATTCTCGTCATTAATAAAGTAGATAAGATCGCCGATAAATCGGCGTTGTTGCCGCAGTTGTCCCTGTTGGCTGCCAAGATGGAATTCACGCATATCATTCCGGTTTCCGCTACCGGCGGGGACAATCTGGCATCGCTGGAAGAAAAGGTGCGTGCCTTGTTGCCCATGGCGGAACATTTCTATCCGGAAGACCAGGTCACCGATCGTAGTGAGCGTTTTTTGGCGGCGGAACTGATTCGCGAAAAACTCATGAGCACGTTGGGCGAAGAATTGCCTTATGCACTGACCGTCGAGATTGAACAATTTTCAGTGCAGGATGAACTGCTTACAATCGGTGCCATTATCTGGGTAGAGCGTGCGGGGCAGAAGGCCATCGTCATTGGGAAACAGGGCGCGCGCCTGAAAGACATCGGACAGCAGGCCCGATTGGATATGCAAAATATCTTTGAGCATAAAGTTTTCTTACGGCTGTGGGTAAGGGTTAAGGAAGGCTGGTCGGATGATGCACGGGCATTGATTAGCCTGGGTTATGAATGAATCTGACTGAGTATTCGCCGGCACGGTATGGTTTGAAATGAGCACTTCGCGGGTGAGCTTGCAAGCCGCTTATGTGCTGCACTACCGGCCTTACCGCGACACCAGTGTCTTGCTGGAGGTCTATACACGCGATCACGGGCGCGTGAGCCTGGTCGCCAAAGGCGTCAGAACAGCGAAATCGCGCATGCAAGGACAGCTTCAGCCGTTTCGCCCGTTGTTGATATCATGGGTGGGCAGAGGCGAGTTGGTAACCCTTACGGCGTGCGAAAGCGCGGGCCTGGCCGGGCGGATCGAAGGACGGTTATTGATGAGCGGCTTTTATGTCAACGAGTTGTTATTACGGCTGTTGCACCGGCACGACGCCCACCCCGCCCTGTTTGATATTTACGCTGCCACGCTGCTCGCCCTGGAAGACCCGGCGCAAGAACAACGCGCGT
Source organism: Gammaproteobacteria bacterium (assembly GCA_039915825.1). GTDB lineage: Bacteria > Pseudomonadota > Gammaproteobacteria > SURF-13 > SURF-13 > JBDSTW01. The sequence continues at coordinate 2,070 of JBDSMM010000045.1, forward strand.
TGCGCATTTTCGAAAAGCATCTATTGCAGGAAATCGGTTACGCGTTGGTGTTGGATCATCAGGCCGACAACGGCGAGGCGCTGACAGCAGAGAAGATATACAGTTACCAGCTACAGAAAGGGCCGCTGTGCTACGACGAACTTCGTCCGGAGGCAATCCCGATTCACGGCGGCAGCTTATTATCACTGGCGAGCGAAGAATTGCACGATTCGGTAAGTCTGCGTGAGGCCAAGCATTTAATGCGTGCCAGTTTATCCATATATCTGGGTGACAAGCCGTTGCAGAGCCGCAAGTTGCTGAACGATCTGCACAAGACGCAGAACCGCTGAAAAATAATTAAGTGCGCAAATACGCTGCATCAATCAGATAAATTTAAATAATCAAAATGGAAAATTTAAGAAATATCTTGCTCGGCGTGAATATCGACCACATTGCCACCCTGCGCCAAGCGCGCGGCACGCGCTACCCAGACCCCGTACAGGCCGCGCTGCTTGCCGAGCAGGCCGGCGCAGATGCTATTACGCTTCACTTGCGCGAAGACAGGCGCCACATTCAGGAACGCGATGTCGAGATGCTCAAAGGCATCCTGCTCACGCGTATGAATCTCGAAATGGCCGTTACTGATGCCATGTTGAAGATTGCCGAGCGCATCAAACCGCACGATTGTTGCCTGGTACCCGAGCGCCGCGAAGAATTGACGACAGAGGGTGGTCTTGATGTGGCCGGACAAGCAGGGCCTATTAAAGCAGCATGCATAAGATTGAGAGATGCCGGCGTGCGCGTCTCCTTGTTTATCGATGCCAACCTTGCGCAAGTGGACGCCGCTGCCAGCACAGGTGCACCGGTCATCGAAATTCACACCGGGCACTTTGCCGACGCGCCTGACATGGCTACACGCGCGCAGGAATTACAGCGCATTATTGATGCGGTTAACCATGGCAAGAGAGCAGGTTTGCAGGTCAATGCCGGGCACGGACTGAACTATCAGAATATCGGGGCGATAGCCGCGCTACCGGATATTAGCGAACTGAATATCGGCCACGCCATCATTGCACGCGCCATGTTCACCGGGCTTGAAGAAGCCGTCAGAGAAATGAAACGACTGATGCTTGAGGCAAGAACCAGCAACGTCAGTTTGATTCCAGGAGAAAGAACATGATCTTCGGCGTAGGCACTGACATCGTGCGCGTGGCGCGCATGCAGGAAAATCTGGAACGCTACGGCGACAAATTCGCCCCGCGCATTTTAACCCGCAATGAATTAAATGATTTTCAAAAATCCAAACAACCCGCACATTTTCTCGCACGCCGCTTTGCCGCCAAAGAGGCCACCGCCAAGGCTATGGGCATAGGCTTCAGCGCGGGCTTGAATCTTAAAGACATCGGTGTGGGACATGATACCAACGGCAAACCACTGGTGGAATTCCATGGCCGGGCGGTAGAGCTTAAGGAGGAGCTTTGCATAGGTGAATCCTACATCAGTATTGCGGACGAGCAGGATCACGCAGTTGCGTTTGTGACTTTGTTGATGAAAAACCGCGACCCTTTGTCCGGCTGAATACGAGATAGCTCGTTAAGAGATAGACCAGCCTTCGGCATCGCCAAAGATCGAAATAAGAGACGAACTCATGACCTACCCGACCATAGAGGCTTTTGTAGGCAACACTCCGCTGGTGCGTTTGCAACGCCTGCCGGGCGAAACCTCGAATACCCTTCTGCTTAAACTGGAAGGCAATAACCCCGCCGGTTCCGTGAAAGATCGTCCTGCCATGAGCATGTTTCAACATGCCGAGGAGCGTGGCGAGATCAAGCCAGGCGACACCTTGATCGAGGCCACCAGCGGCAATACTGGCATAGCGCTGGCCATGGCGGCGGCGATCAAGGGCTATCGCATGATCCTGATCATGCCCGAACACATGAGCGTAGAGCGGCGTAGCATGATGAAGGCCTTTGGAGCTGAAATTATTCTGACGCCGCGTGCGGGTAGCATGGAGGCCGCTATCGATTTATCGCGTAAGATGCAGGGGGAAGGCAAAGGTAAGGTGCTGAACCAGTTCGCCAATGATGACAATCCGCGCGCTCACTACGAAGGAACAGGGCCCGAAATATGGCGCGATACGCGGGGCACCATAACGCACTTTGTGAGCTCCATGGGCACGACGGGGACCATCATGGGTACCTCGCGTTTTCTCAAGGAAAAAAATCCTGAGGTAAAAATCATTGGCGTGCAGCCCACCGAAGGCTCGCAAATCCCCGGTATCCGCCGCTGGCCGCAGGAATACTTGCCGAAGATTTATGACCCCGCGCGTGTGGATACAATCATCGATATCAGCCAGCAACTGGCGGAGGATACAACGCGCGCATTGGCCGCACGCGAGGGTATCTTCGTCGGTATATCCTCCGGAGGCGCACTGGCGGCTGCGCTGCAATTGTCGGAGCAACTTGAACACGCGGTGATTGTCACGATTGCCTGCGACCGCGGTGATCGTTATTTATCCACGGGCGTATTTCCGGAGTAATGAAGCGAACAGTTCCAGCGCGGAATTTTTTAGCTCCCCTGATCTTGGTTTTTGTGTTGGTGAGTATACCTGCCGCTGCCGTCGACACACTTCATTTTGACATGGCCGTAGTCGAGGGGCCAGGTTGGAAGGCCGAGAATGTAGCGCTCGGTATTGACTGGCGCTCACCTACGGATGCTGCAATTACTATCTCTGCTGCGCGCCTGCAACTTCCTCCCCCGCTGACACGGTTGACCGAAGTCATGCTTACTTGTCCGAACACTATCATTAACGCGGAAGCGATGCGTTGCCAGGGTGGCACACTGCACTTGAAATATCCGGTGCTCGACAGCGCCGATATAAACGTCGATCTTACTTATTATCAGGCTTCGGGTGCGCTGGATGTTTCTCTGAAGAATATTCGCCTGGCAGGCGGTGCAGGGAATGTTACGGGGAGACTGACCCCAGCTGGCTGGCAATTTGATGTGATGGGAAAGGCCTTGGATACCGCCAAGCTCCCGGCCGTGGTACAGGATTTTATGGATTGGCCCACAGATATTAAAAGCACGGGCAAGCTGACAATCGATGCACACTTGGTTGGGAGAGAAAATAAACTAGGCGGATTGAAGCTTAATGGCGCGGTCTCATCATTGAATTTTTCAGATGCCGATGGACATCGCGCAAGCGAAAAGCTGGCTACCAATTTTCAGATTAACGCCCAACCGGGCCCAAATAACGATTGGAACTTTCACGGCCGCGTCTCTGCCAACGCCGGACAGCTTTATCTGGAACCGATTTTTCTGGAGTTTCCCCGCACAGGCATTAAACTCTCTACGCGCGGCATATGGAATTCTAAACGGAATAAGCTTTCTTTCACGCAGCTTGGTTTGGACCACCCTGAAGTGGCGCAGGCGCAAGCGCGTCTGGAATTGAAATTGAATCCGCTGCAAGTCGAGAGCGCTACTCTTAAAGTCGTCGATGCTGCATTTGCGCCATTTTATAAAACCTATCTGCAACCGTTGTTGATCGGAACGGCATTTGATGCCCTGGAAAGCACAGGCCGCATCGGCATCGAGATGAGCTACCAGACGCAGTCCGTGGCGTCGGTAACAGTGAAGATGAACGATGCGAGCCTGAAAGATGGGCAAGGACGCTTTGGATTAAATGGCATGAATGGCAAGCTAGCCTGGACGCGCGGCACGACATCATTGCACTCGGATTTTGGCTGGCAGGATGGACATGTCTACAAGCTGGCGTTAGGCACGAGCCGGTTAAAGCTGCAATCCTCGCAAGGAAATCTTGAATTGCTGAAACCAACAAACTTGCCTGTGCTGGACGGCGCATTGCAGATAAAAAATCTCAACGTGCAAAAGCTGGGGACGCCGGATATGAGCCTGCAACTGACCGGTGCATTAACGCCGGTGTCCATGGAGGCCTTCAGCGCGGCTATGGATTGGCCGCTCATGAGCGGAAAATTTTCCAGCGTCATCCCGAATCTAAGCTATACCAAAAATGCCATCAATATCGGCGGGGATTTACAGGTGCGCGTATTCGATGGCGCTGTGACCGTGCGCAACCTGCGCCTGGAACAGCCATTCGGCGTGCTGCCGTTATTGTCTGCGGATATTGCAATCAACAAAATCGATCTGGATGCGCTGACCCGCACCTTTTCTTTTGGTAAGATTCAAGGGAAGCTCAGTGGTGCAATAGACGATCTGCGCATGGCAAACTGGGTGCCGGTTGCATTTAATGCCAGGTTTGCCACGCCTGCGGATGACAAGTCGCGGCATCGCATCAGCCAAAAGGCGGTGAACAGCCTATCAAGTCTGGGTGGCGCCAGCGGCATGTTGTCGCGTAGCTTGTTGCGCTTTTTTGATGAGTTTTCCTACGCACGCCTGGGGTTGAGTTGCCGCTTGAGTAAGGGTGTTTGTGAAATGGGCGGGGTTGAGCCGGCAGAGAACGGCTATTACATTGTAAAGGGCGGCGGCATTCCGCGCATTGATGTGCGCGGCTTCGCCACCGAAGTGGACTGGAACGTGCTCGTGGAACGTTTGAAAAACGCCACGCGCAGTGAAGGGCCGGTTGTTCAATAGAATTTATCGTTTATTCAAAGGATGATTATGAAGACCATGAGATTTTTTTTAATTAAATTGTTCGGTGCTATAACCCTGCCGATGGCGTTGCTCGCTTGTGTGACTATCAATATTTATTTCCCGGCAGCGGCAGCGGAAAAGGTCGCCGATCAAATTATCGAAGATGTGTGGGGTAAGCAGCCGGCTGCTGCTGAGCCTGCATCCAAACCGTCTGGCGTACCGAAGAAGCCGGAAAAAAGCTCGCGAAATTTTTATAAGATGCCGCAAACAGTAGCGCTTGGTTTACTGAATATATTGATTAGCCCCGCGCAGGCTGCAGAGGCTGACATCAATATTGCCACACCGGCAATCGACGCTCTGCGCGGGTCAATGAAAGCACGCCACGGTGCACTTGAGGCTTACTACGACAGCGGTGCAGTCGGCCTTACCAATGACGCGCTGATTGCTGAGCACGACGCGGCAGCCATCCCGCTTCAGGATCGTAATAGCGTAAAAAAATTGATTGCCGACGAAAATAACGATAGAAGCGCCCTCTACCGTGAGATCGCGAATGCCAATAACCAGCCTGAGTGGGAGGCTGACATTCGCGGCACCTTCGCCAAGCAATGGGTAGAAAATGCGCGTTCCGGCTGGTGGTATCAAGACGCGTCCGGTGCGTGGAAACAGAAATAACTAAAAATGCGCCTTTTGCTTCAATACGTTGTTGCAATGCCTTTTGCGATGCTCGCATACTCTAATGTATGCTCCGCTTCCCGAAAGCATTGCGCCTTATCTTTGCACATAAACTTTTAAGTGTATTAAATGAACGTCTTTGTATTTGATATTGAAACCGTGCCTGATGTAGAAGGCGGGCGCAGGCTTTATCACCTGGATGGTCTCAGCGACAAGGAAGTCGCCGAGGTGATGTTCCACAAGCGCCGTCAGGAAACCGGCAGCTCGGATTTTTTACGCCTGCATCTGCAACGCGTCGTTGCCATCTCCGCGGTGCTACGCTCAGGAAATACCTTGAAGGTTTGGTCGCTGGCCGACGCGGATTCCGCCGAGCCCGAGTTGATTAAACGCTTTTTTGACGGCCTAGATAAATTTTCTCCGACTTTGGTCTCATGGAACGGCGGCGGCTTTGATTTGCCGGTATTGCACTACCGCGCTTTGCTACACGGTATCGTTGCGGCGCGTTATTGGGATAATGGAGAGGATGACCCCAACTTCAAATGGAACAATTATCTGAGCCGTTTTCACGCGCGCCACACGGATTTGATGGATGTGTTGTCGGGGTACCAGCCGCGTGCCTGTGCACCGCTCGATGAAATCGCTACACTGCTCGGTTTGCCGGGCAAGATGGGTATGGGTGGAGGCCAAGTGTGGGACAGCTTCCTCAAGGGCGATATCACCGGTATTCGCAATTACTGCGAGACCGATGTACTCAATACCTATCTGGTTTATCTGCGCTTTGAATTGATGCGCGGGCGCCTGGCGCCCGATAGCTACCAAGAGGAGTGCCGCATGGTCTACGACGTCCTCAGCAAGGAGGCCAAACCTCATCTACAGGCATTCCTCCAGGCGTGGAATCATGGCTGTGCCTGAATCCACTGCAAGCTCATAGAATCTATTATTCAATTGCTCTTCAAGGTCTGATCAATTTCCGCTTCGGCTTCGAGCCAGTCATCCATTTCGTGCCCGCCTGCGAAGCCGCGGGCCTCGGCGTGGTAGTACGCAGCCTCAGCGATCATCTGATGCGAGTGTTCGGCAGAGTTCGTATTGCGTTGATTGCTTCTGCTTCCGGAAGGGCCGGCTTTTTTAACTGAAGTGGTTTTGTTTATAGTGTTCATAAACGTCTCCTATAATTGTTTGACGAGAAAGTAAATAGGGGCGTAGCCGCGCTGAGGCAGGTAAAATGGGGGTGCTGATGACTACAAAGCTTATATTTTTCAAGACTATGTTTTGGTAGTAAGTCAGCCGGGCCATCTTACGATGCCTGTGGGCTTCACTTAATATGAGAGAGTATGTTCAGTAAAGTTCAATGGCCTCCTTAGTTCATGACTAGATCACGGCGCGGTAATAAGCTGATACCTAAAGAGCTGGGCCAGGC
>JBDSMM010000028.1:0-3583 GCA_039915825.1 Gammaproteobacteria bacterium
TCGAGCCGCGCGAACCGGCCACGGTCGAGAAACGCACAAAGACCGGCGTTTTAATGGACGGATCCTGGAGAAATTTGGCCTTGGTATATTTGGCCTGCGATTTGTAAACCTGGAAAAAACCGTGCGCACCGGCGCCGCGTGCGTGTACCACGCGCTCGGGAATCCGCTCATGGTCGAAATGGGTAATCTTCTCGCGCAACTGGAAATCTTCCAGTAGCGAAGGCCCACGCTCGCCTGCTTTGAGAGAGTTCTGATCGTCATTGATGCGTAAGCCCTGATTTGTGGTGAGGTATTGCCCAGTGCCATCTTCAGTGACTGTAGCTAGATCCACTACTTTGGCGTTCCGCTCCTTCTGAGTACTGCGCTTTTTCATGGAATATCTCCTTTTCGGGGTGCAGGGTTTAGATAGTGGAAGCTCTTAATCAAGATCATCAAGTAAGATTATCAAGTAAGATTATCAAGTAAGATTATCAAGTGGCTAGTAGGTCAATTATGTATGTGACCCATTCATGCCAATCTGGTTCAGCTTACATGTGAAATATTCTTTTTGATGTGCGTCTGAGGCAGGGACCGTTGATAAGGAAACCCACTATCCTATATCTTAGGCAGCTGAAGGAGTTGAAGAGTAACTATTCATACCTCAACTATTTATTACAGATTACGCCGCTGTGGCGGAATCGGGTTCGCGGTACTCAAGCATCTGCACCAATGTCGATACCTGCAGGCGGGTTTCCTGAAGGCTGGTACCGACATGATCCGCACCGGCGAGGGTAAGTTGCTCGCGATTCTTTTCCATACCTTCGACCAGGCCCCAGCGACCTACCAGAATCTTGAGTTCCGGATAGCGCGCCCGGAGGCGCAGGCAAAGTAACCGGGTATGCGAGACGCCGCCGGGGGGTACCGCAGCAATACACACGATCGCCGGCTTTAGTTCCGCGACCAGGGCAACCACTTCGGAGGCCATGCTCGCAGCTGTTGTCAGAGTAACTTCACAATGTTGAACATCAAGCAGTTCTTTGAACATTAGCAGTGCTGCTTCATCCCGTTCGTCGCGTGCCGGGCAGCCCAGAATGGGAATTTTGCGCTGCACAATCGCAGGCTCATCAGAACCGGAAGTATTGGCGGCTTTTTTATCATGGGCTTCCTGAAGCGTGGAAACCTGCTCGACTATCTCGCGCGTCGAGTCAATAATGAACTGCTGATCGTCATCGCTCACGCTCTGGTTTTCCAGGTCGCGTTTAACGTAGATGAGTGAGGGAATAATCAAACCGTCATATGTTACTTCCAGGGAATTGGTTTTCAGGTGTTCTTCCGCAATATCGGTGGCCTCATCCAGATCTCTTGCCAGCAGCCGCTGGTAGAAACTGATGTGTGGTTCGAGGGCAGGTTTGTTTCCCAAAAGCGTATCGAAAACCGCGAGGAAGGGAACGTATTTGCCGAGCACAACAAGGCACACCGTCAATGGCGTGGCGAGAATGAGACCGATCGGACCCCAAAGCCAAGTCCAGAAGGCAATCATGATCAGGGTTGCGGTTTCGGAGACTCCAATGCCACGCCCGTATAACCAAGGCTCCACCACCATATTGGTCAACAATTCCAGACTTAAAAACAGCCCGATTATCATGAAGGGCGCCGTCCAGCTTTCCGTAACGATTAAACTCACGCCGATCGGTAACAATGCCGCCAGCCACGGCCCAAGATAAGGAATGTAGCGGAACACCGCAGCGAAAAATCCCCATAGCAGGGCGTACGGAATACCGATGATGAACAGTCCTATGCCAACCACCAAGCCGTAACTGCCATTGATAAGCAACTGGAAGAGCAGATAACGACTGATGCGCTCGGCGGCCTCATCAAGTGCCTTGGTCGTTACCGTCAAGCGACGATCGCCGACCAGGCTGATGACGCGATCACGCAAATCCTCGCGCTTGATGAGCATGAAGATCACCAGCACCACAGCTAAACCGACAGTGGCAAATGGCTCAAGGATGGGGGAGAGGACTGGCCACAGTTGCGATGGGTTAAGCGGGCTATCTTCCTCTATAATCTTTACCGGTACTGGCTGCTTTGTGCCAGTATCAACCTGCGTCCGGGGAGCAGAACTTTTGATTTCGCTGGCAATTTCTGCGGCAATTTTCCCGGCTTTTTCGACAAAACCGCCCTTCCCGGAGGTGTTCCACGCAGTGATCTTTTGAGTTATGTTCTGTCGATACTGCGGAAACGTATCAACCAGGCTGGTGACTTGACGGGCGACCAGCCAGCCGATGCCTCCCAGCAGCGAAAATGCCAGGATTACCACCAAAACAACGCCCGGCGCACGTCCCAGCCCCCGGCGATGCAGCAGTGTCACGATAGGGCTTAATAAAAACGTCAATAAAATGGCCAGCGCAATCGGTATTAACACCGCCTGTGCCCAATTCAACAGGCCAAGCACTATCGCTAAACTCGCGAGAACAGCGAACGCTTTGAGCCAATTCGGGTAGACGGGTAATGCGGGCATAGTAGCGGCCTCATCGTGCAAAAACGGATGTTTGCGTAGGGCTAAACGGTAGTGGCAGGATGCGGACTTACACCCCGAGCACGAGTAATGGGGACACTATAGGCTATTGAGGCGTTTCGGAAAACTAATATGAAGAATTGTAAGCCATAGCCTGTCGTCGATATAGACGGAACGTTGGCCGATGTTGCTTAACGCTTGCTGCCAAACCCCGTCCTACATAAGGTCGCACCACCCAGCATGACTTGTAGGGCAAGGACTCTATCCATCAGTCATTTCCAAAGTGAATTTATGGTAAATCGAAAAGCAGAATCTCCGCGCTATCATTGGCCGTGAGCGTTATTTCAGTTTCCGCAGTAATGCTTACACCGTCACCGGCTTCCAGTGCATGACCGTTAAGTTGTGCGTTGCCTTGCGCGACTTGCAGATAAAACTTGCGGCTTGGTGCGAGGCGATGGCGGACGCTGTCAGAGGTGTTCAGCGAAGTAATATACAAACAGGCGTCCTGGTGAATGGTGACCGAACCTTCGCGTCCATCGGGCGATGCGACCAGCCGGAAGTTGCCTTGTCGCTCTGCCAACGGAAACATTTTTTGCTCGTAGCTGGGTGGGACACCATTCTCATCCGGAATAATCCAGATTTGCAGCAGGTGTACGGACTCGGTTTGAGATGGGTTATTCTCGCTGTGCGACACGCCGGTGCCGGCGCTCATGCGCTGTACCTCTCCCGGCCGGATAATCGAACTGTTGCCCAGGCTGTCTTTATGTTGCAGGGCACCTTCGAGTATGTAGGTTATGATCTCCATATCCTGATGCGAATGCGTGGAGAACCCGGTGCCCGGTGCTACGCGGTCTTCATTGATTACCCGCAAGCTGGAAAAGCTCATATGTTCAGGGTCGTAATAACTCGCGAAGGAAAAGCTGTGATAGCTGTCGAGCCAGCCATGATTGGCGTGCCCTCGTTGTTCGCTTGGCCGTAGCGTAATCATGCATCACCGTCCTGTAAGTATGAATGGCGTTGAACTCGAATTACCGTTGCCCGCAGATTGGATCCAACTCATAGACCCAATGTTTTTAAGAAGGTTTA
>JBDSMM010000118.1:0-7854 GCA_039915825.1 Gammaproteobacteria bacterium
TGCGTCATATCATTAAACGACCACACCAGAAAACCCAGTTCATCGTTCGAGGTGACCGGCAGCCGCTTATCGTAATCGCCGGCGGCGACCGCGCGCGTGCCTTCGGCCAGATCGCGTATCGGGGCCACCAAGCGGCGCGTGGAAAAGAAGGCTGCCCATACCGCGCTCAACAGGCTGAGGGCGAGCACCAGCGAGAGCGTAATCGTAAAACTGTATTTGAGCGGTGTGCGTAGATAGGACAGTTTTTTGTACTGCGCGAAGGCAAGTTGCACGCTGTCCGCCAACGTGCTCTGGCGTATGGCGATAGGAGTCAGGGCCTGTAATACGCGCTCTTCGGCAGCGACGTCATCGTTGGGAACATTTACTACCACGCGCACGTGCAGGCCACTGTCGCCAATCGGATCCAGCCCGGTGTAACTGCGGTGTTGGCGCAATTGCAACAGGATGGCTTCGTTTGGTTTGTTAGGGGTCATATTGGTAGGATCGACCTCGCTGGAGGCAATGATGCGGCCGCTTTGCGTGAGCAAGGTCAGCTCATCTATAGAGCTGCGGCTACGAATATCATTCAGCAAGGCTGCGGCGTCGATGTCGGAGGCGTTGGTAAGGTCATCGGCCGCCACCAGGGTTTGATTCAAGAGTTCACGCGTGCGTGCCTCAAGCGAGGTGCGGCTAAGTTCCAGGGCGTCCTCCAAGGCCTGTTCGATGCGTACATCGAACCAGCTGTCAATGCCGCGGTGCAGAAATCCGATGGAGAAATAAAATACGATGGATACCGGCAACACCGACAGGATTACGAACATGATGACCAGGCGCACGGTGAGCCGCGAGCCCGCAATACCCTCGCGGTACTGGCGCATCAGGCGCAGCAGGTTGGCACTGATCAGGACTGCCAGTGCAATGAGGGCCGCCGCGTTGATGGCCAACAGCGGTGAATACAATTTACTGAATTGCTCGGAGTTTTGAGTAACTGCGCTCATTAAATAGAGCCCGCCGAACAACAGCACGAACAGGCCGAACACCAGGATTACCCCGGAAGGCGGACGTTTCAGGATTACAAAGGCCATGTGTACCACTCGCTGGTGAGATGCCACTGCGGCGATAAATAAGCCAAGAGCAGCAACGGGGTAGGCAGCGCCTCAATATCCAGGCTGGCGCGCAAGCGACCGAAGTAGTGTCGCCCTGGTTCTAGCAGGCGTTTGTCGAGGATGGGAAGATCGATGATCGTACCCATCGCGTCGATTGCGTCTGGGCGGCTGGGAAAATTATACTGGATCCCGCTGTTCACATTTTTCACGATATATTGTTGTGACAGTGCGTGATATTCGATCCGGTAGCGTTGTTGCAGGCTGGTAAATTGCGCATCCCAAAGCAGGCGGCGCGGATGCCGGATTTCGATGTTCAGTTCCATGGTGAGCGGCACGCCATTCTCGAGTGCCTCCAGCACTTCGGGGCTGAATTGATATTGGATGTCGGCGTTGAGCACGTACACCTCACTTACCAGCGTGGTAGCGGCGCTGCGTATCACCACCTGATCTGTCTTCTCAGGTTGTGCCTGCTCCTGCGGCTGCGCTGGCAGAGCGTACACACACAACCAGCCGAGCAACAGCAGATGCGCCCAGGTAAGGCTACGCAACCGCATGTTAATCCTTACGCAGCCGGGCATAATAAAATCCGTCCATGCCTTCTTCGCCGGGTAGTATTTGTTGTCCGAGAGCATCGGTTGGTGCATTTTGCCGCCACGGAAACTTGATCGATTCAGGCCGTGCATCGGAATGCGCAGTCGTGAAATCCCGCATTTGTTGCTCATTTTCGCGCTGTAATACCGAGCAGGTGACATATAACAGCATACCGCCAGATTTCAGCAAGGGCCACAGGGTAGCCAGGAGTTGTGCTTGCAACCGCGCCAGAGCATCAATGTCGCTGGCCCGGCGCAACAGCTTGATATCCGGATGGCGACGTATTACGCCGGTGGCGGAACAGGGCGCATCGAGCAGGATACGGTCGAATTGGATGCTATCCCACCAGTCTGCCGGGTGGCTCGCATCGCCCACGGTCAGCCTGGCGGATAACTGCAAGCGGTCAAGATTTTGTTGCACGAGCTTAACACGCCGCGCCTTGTTATCGAGTGCCTGCAACTCGACGCCGGGCTGATGTTCGAGGATGTGACAGGTTTTGCCACCCGGTGCCGCGCAGGCATCAAGCACATGCTGGCCTGCCTGCAAATCCAGCAGCGGCGCAGCCAGTTGCGCAGCGCCATCCTGCACCGATATTAGCCCCTCGACAAACCCCGGCAACGACTCAACAGCCTGTGGTTTTTCCAGGCGCACGCCGCACGGCGCAAAGGGCAGTGCAGTTGCCGCGATATCGGCCGAGGCGAGCCGTTGCAGGTAGTCGGCACGCGAGATTTTCTGAGCATTGACGCGCAAATCCAGTGGTGGTCGTTGATTATTCGCGGCCGCGATGGTTTGCCATTGTAAGGGCCAGTCGGCCTTGAGTGCATCGAGCAGCCAGCCTGGGTGCGCGTAGGTGCTGACCTCGAACTGGTCCAGCTGCTCCTGCAAACTTGCGCTATTACGCAGATAGGAGCGCAGCACCGCGTTGACGAGTCCCTTAGCCCAAGCCTTGCCCAAGGCTTGAGTGGCTGCTACTGTCAAGTCCACCGCCGCATGCGGGGCGACGCGCATATAGATAAGTTGATAGAGCCCGAGCAGTAACAGACTATGGACATCGATATCCTTCAAAGGGCTTTTCAGCAGGCTGCTCGCCAAGGCCTCCAGACGCAAATGCCAGCGCAACACGCCGTAGCACATCTCCTGCGCAAGGCCGCGCGCCGCGGCGTCTTTGAGTTTGGGTAAATTTTGCAACAACGCGGCGTCGAGCGAATGTTTTTCGCCCAATACCTGGGCGAGCACCTTGGCGGCTAGCGCGCGGGCATCCATATATTACGCCGTAGCGCCGAGTTGAAAGGTTTGATTATCCAGCGTGTGTGCATTGACAAAATCACTGACTGCTAATGGACGGCCGCCGGGCAATTGGAGTTGAGTCAGGCGCAGAATACCGCCGCCGGTAGCGACATCAATGCCTGCCGCAGAGGTACCGATAACCTTTCCCGGCAAGCTATTCGGCATGGCTGCGGGGTCATCAGACCCAGCCAGAGCATGCGCTGACCAGATCCGCAAGGTTTGCCCGGAGCTAAGCCGCGTCTGCGCCACCGGCCAGGGGTTGAAGGCGCGCACTTTGCGAGCCAGCGTTACGGCATCCTGGTGCCAGTCAAGTTCCGCCTCGCGCTTTTCAATCTTTGCCGCATAGCAGGCTTGGGTCTCATCCTGCGGGGTAAATAGTGCACTGCCGTTTTGCAGGTCATCGAGGGCATCCATTAAGGCCTTGGTACTGAGACCGGCAAGGCGGTCATGCAGGTCGTGTGCGGTATCTGTGGGCAGAACCGGACAAGCGTGTTGGGAGATGATCTTACCCGTATCGAGACCGGCATCCATTTGCATGATCGTAATACCGGTCGCACTGTCGCCGGCAAGGATGGCGCGTTGAATGGGTGCCGCGCCGCGCCAACGCGGCAGCAGCGAGGCATGGATATTAATGCAGCCAAGGTACGGAATGTTCAGCACGGGGCGGGGCAGAATAAGCCCGTAGGCCACCACAACCATCAGGTCGGCCTGCCAGGCACGCAATTCCTCAATGGCATCGGTATGTTTAAGGCCAATTGGTTGGCGCACGGGAATAGCGTACTTCACAGCAAGCTGTTTTATAGGGCTGGCTGTGAGCTTGCGCCCGCGCCCGGCCGGGCGATCAGGTTGGGTATAAACGGCACAGACTGAGTGCGGCGAGAGCCACAACGCATGCAAGGCGTGCGTGGAGAACTCGGGGGTGCCAGCGAAGATAATTCTAAGCGGCGCGGGTGATTTCATAGGTAAAGTAAAGATAGAAAGATGCAAAAATCCGGCGCAAGCCGGTCAACAAGTTTTACCTGTAGTGCAAATTGTTTGATGTCTTCGCGCTGGGTAAGAGCTGACGCTAGAAATCTAAAGAACTTGGCGCTGCTGTTTTTCCAGTCGCTTACGGATACGATCTTTCTTCAAGCCTGAAAGATAGTCCACAAACAGTTTGCCGTTAAGATGGTCGATCTCATGCTGGATACACACCGCGAGCAGGCCGCTAGCATCCAGTTCGAAGGGCTTGCCAGAGCGGTCTAGCGCACGAACCTTAATTTGCTCTGCACGCTGCACCGGCTCGAAAATGTCCGGCACCGACAGGCATCCCTCTTCCGTCTGCACCACGGTTTCGCCCTGGCCCAGAATCTCCGGATTAATGAGACACAGCGGTTCATTATTTTGCAGCGAGACGTCAATGACAACAACGCGCTTGGCAACGTTAACCTGCGTTGCGGCAAGACCAATGCCGGGCGCGTCGTACATGGTTTCGAACATGTTTTCGATCAGCACACGAATCTCATCGGTGACCTCTGCAACGGGCGCGGCCTTGTTGCGCAGGCGCGGGTCAGGAAAATGCAATATATCGAGTCTGGCCATAAAATCTTGCACAAAACTTGCACAATATTGGGGGATAACAGGTTAATATGGCGCTAATTATACTGGATTGTCGGCCCCGCATGCCAGACATAACGCGGCCGAACGGCCTGCCGGGCTTATCCCGGAGTTGCTAAGCTTCAGATGTAAAAGTCGGCACGGATTGCCTTATTGAAGTACGTAAGAGGCATCTATGTTCATTAAAACATTTGGCATCGCCCTGCTAGCCCTGGTCATCTCCAGCGCCTTGGCGGACACCGTCTCACTCAACCCCAGCCACCCAGACCGCTATGTGGTAGTGAAACGCGACACGCTGTGGGACATTTCCGGACGTTTCCTGCGCGAGCCCTGGCGTTGGCCGGAGGTCTGGAAGGTTAACCCGCAGATTAAAAATCCTAACCTGATTTATCCTGGCGATATTATCGCGCTAACCTACCGGAATGGCGTACCGGAACTCAACCTGGAACGCGGCGGTAGCCGCCGCGGTGATAGGATTCGGCTGTCACCCCACGTGCGTGCGGAGCCGCTGGATCGCGCCATCTCCACCATTCCACCGGATGCAATCCAACAATTCCTGACTCAGACACGCCCTGTGGCACTGGAGGAAATAAAAGGTGCACCTTATATCGTAGCGAGCGCGGGAGAGCATTTGGCCAGTGTAGCAGGCGACAAGATTTATGCGCGCGGATTAGGCGGTAAGCCCGTATCCAACCCCGTACAAAATACGGCAGAAAATGCAAAACCGGTAGCAACCTCGCAAGCCACTGTTACGCAGATTGTTCCACCCGCTGAGCCGGGTACGCACTTTGGGATATTCCGTTTGGGTAATCCCTATTATAATTCAACAACCCCTTATGAACGCCCTCCCGAGGAAGACCTGCTGGGTTATGAGGGCATTTATGTGGGTGAGGCCACGCTAGACAAGCCAGGCGATCCGGCCACCTTGCTTATCACCCGTACCCGTCGCGAGGCATTGATCGGCGATCGCCTGCTACCGCTGGAAGAAAGCGCGATTAACCAGAGCTACTTTCCGCACGCACCAAATCAGCGCATTGAGGGCAGTATCGTCTCCATAGTGGATGGCGTTACCCGCATCGGCCAGTATCAGGTGGTGACTTTGAATCTGGGTAAACAGCAGGGTGTGGAGCTTGGTCATGTGTTCGCGGTCTACCAGCGCGGCGAGCAGGTGCGCGACATTGTCAGCGATGAACGTAATGACACCGTGCAACTCCCTGATGAGCGCGCTGGCATCGTCATGGTGTTTCGCAGCTTCGAGCGCGTGAGCTATGCCCTGGTTATGGAGGCCACCGGACCGCTGCGGCTGTACGATGTAGTCAGAAATCCTTAACAGCAGAGGAAAGATACAAGATACAAGGGGGAAATCAGACCCTGTTACTGGTGAGGCCTGAGCTGTAGCTTCACTATGTATCTTTTCCTTTGCATCTTTACCTGTCTCCCACCATGACCGACATCCACTTCTGGCTGGCCCTGCACCGCGCACCGGGCATCGGCACTGCGACGTTTCAGGCCCTGCTGGAGCGATTTGGCTCGCCGCAAGCGATATTCGAGGCCAGAGCGCAACTAGCCGCAGGCGGGGTTCTAGGCCCGCCAACCCTGGCCTATTTGCAAGCTCCTGATTGGGCAGCCGTAGAGAAAGATATCGCTTGGCTGGCACAGCCCGGCCATCATGCGCTCACGTTCAACGACCCTGCTTATCCTCAATTACTGCGCGAGATTGCCGACCCGCCGACCGTGCTATTTGTGGTGGGCGATCCGGCGGTGTTGTCCCTGCCGCAGATTGCGATTGTCGGTAGCCGCAATCCGACGCCGGGTGGGCGCGAGATAGCAGAGGAATTTGCCCGCCATCTTGCCGCTACCGGCCTGACCATCACCAGTGGTCTGGCGTTGGGCATTGATGCCGCGAGTCATCGCGGCGCGCTGGCTGGTGACGGGTTGACGATTGCGGTGGCGGGTACCGGCCTGGATCGCGTTTACCCGGCACGACATCGTGACTTGGCACACCAGATTGCCGAGCACGGCGCCCTGGTTTCGGAGTTCGTGCTAGGTACGCCGCCGTTACCTGATCACTTCCCGCGGCGCAATCGCATTATTAGCGGCCTGTCGCTTGGCACCTTGGTGGTCGAGGCGGCGCAACGCAGCGGCTCACTTATCACGGCACGTATGGCTGCCGATCAGGGCCGCGAGGTTTTTGCGATCCCCGGTTCTATCCATAATCCGCTGGCGCGCGGCTGTCATTTCCTGATCCGGCAGGGTGCGAAATTGGTAGAAACCGCTAATGATATATTAGAGGAGCTCGGTCCGCTGGTGCAGTGTCTCAGGCCAACTCAGCCCACACCGGTAGCGCGGAACGATTCCAGCGGCCCGGGTGTCGAAGTAAGCGCCGATACAGAAAAGTTAATCGCTTGCTTGGGGTTTGAATCCACATCGATCGACCGCTTGGTTGAACGCAGTGGATTGACGGCTGAGGCGGTTTCCTCCATTCTCTTGGTGCTGGAATTACAGGGTTACGTTACATCGACTATGGGCGGTCTCTACACTCAGGTGGGCAAGAGGGGTCAGACATGAAAGAAAATATACTCGATGTACTGATGTATCTCTTTGAAAATTATATGGATAACGATGTAGACCGTAATCCGGATCAGGAGACGTTAAAGCTGGAACTGGTTGAGGCCGGCTTTACGCAAGCCGAGATCAATAAGGCCTTCATCTGGTTGGAAGGCTTGGCCGTACTACAAGATAGTCTGCCTTCTCATACCTTGAAGTCGGGTCGTTCGATCCGCATATTCACCGATCAGGAGGCGGAGAAAGTCGGCATAGAGTGCCGCGGGTTTTTGCTCTTTCTGGAGCAGGTCGGGGTATTGGATCAGGCTAATCGTGAGTTGGTCATCGACCGTGTCATGGCCCTTGAAACTGAAGAAATCGACCTTGAGCAGCTGAAGTGGGTAGTGTTAATGGTACTGTTCAACCAACCGGGTCAGGAAGCGGCCTTCGCCTGGGTCGAAGATTTGGTATATGAGGAAACAGCGGGCACCTTGCATTAATGGTGTAGCTACACGCGAGTGATATTTGGTGATAAGCCACGTCCAACAAAGCCCGCAATAGCGGGCTTTGTTGTCTCTTTAAACCGGTAATTTCCATGCTGTTATATTTATTATGAAACATCTCGTTATCGTCGAGTCTCCGGCCAAGGCCAAGACCATAAAAAAATATCTGGGCAAGGACTTCGAGGTCTTGGCCTCGTACGGCCATGTGCGCGATTTACTGCCCAAAGAGGGCGCCGTTGATCCGGACA
>JBDSMM010000056.1:0-8390 GCA_039915825.1 Gammaproteobacteria bacterium
CCGCCGCAATTTGATTGATCAGCCGTGTAGGAAGACGCTGTACGCGCATGAGTGCAGGAGGTGGCAGGTAGAAAACAGCAGACTAAAAGAAAATGCGCGGGAGTGCTACTTTGTTGGACAGATTTACCGTCGGGACTTTACTCGGTCACATCCGCAGGAATCAGGGGATATCTAACACGTCACCGGTTCTGGGCAGCCGGTCGGCCAACGTGGCGTTAGCACTGCGCAGGCTGGCCGGGCTGAGTTGATAGCGTTTCGCAATGCTGGACAATGTTTCGCCGCGTCCGACCACATGCTCGCGTGATGACACCCCCTGCTGAGCGAGTACGATGCCGGCCGGCAGGCGCTTGGCGAAATACGCCCGTACACCTTTCATAACGGCATTGGCCAAGTTTTGCTGATGACGGCCATCGCGTAATTTCTTTTCCTCGCTGGGATTAGAGATGAATGCAGTCTCTACGAGTATGGACGGAATGTCGGGAGATTTTAGCACCACGAAACCGGCCTGCTCAATGCGCGGTTTGTGCACCTTTCCGATGCTTTTCAGCGCGTCCAGAACGCTCGAACCCACATCAATGCTGGCCTCGATGGTCGCGGTCTGCGAAAGATCGAGCAGTACCGAGGCGAGTAATTCATCTTTATCATCGAGGCTGACCCCGCCCACCAGGTCGGATGCATTCTCCCGGCTCGCCAGCCAGCGCGATGCCTCGTTCGTAGCGCCGCTCTGCGATAAAGTAAACACCGACGAACCGTGCGCCTCGGGCTTGTAGAAGGCATCGGCATGAATGGAAATAAACAGGTCGGCCTTCTGGGCACGCGCCTTTTCGATGCGTTTGCGCAGGCTTACAAAATAATCGCCGTCGCGGATCATGACGGGACGCATGCCTTTTTCCTGTTTGACCAGAGCCTCGAGTTTGCGCGCGATGGCCAGTACCACATCTTTTTCAACGGTGCCTTTGTGCCCACGTGCGCCCGGATCTTCGCCACCGTGGCCCGCGTCAATCGCGATGACAATGTCGCGCGACGGTGCGGCCGCAGTGCTTTTCAGCGGCGCTCTGGCAGGCAGCGCCTTATCCGCTTGGGCAACCGGCAATTTATCCGGAAACAAATCGACCACCAGGCGATGCCCGTATTCCTGATTGGGGGTAAGGACAAAGCTCTTGGCCTGCACGCCGTCTTTCAATTCGATGGTCACCAGCATTCCTTTGATCGTAGGCGTACTGGTAAGCCGTGTCATGTAGCTTTTTTTGGCATTAAAGATGGGCAGAAGGTTGGTGAAACCTACATTACTCAGGTCCAGTTCGATACGTTTGGGGTCGGCCAGAGTGGACATACGGTAACTAAGGGGGGAATTGAGGTCGAACACGATGCGCGTATTGTCTGGCGCCGGCCAGATACGCACGCCCTCAATTTGGCCCAACCCATGGCCAGCAACTCGATGGGATAACGGGCCGGAAGTTTGCCCGGGCTCAGCCAGACAAAGGGCGGAAAACATTAGCAAACCAAGTGTATAGAAATAGCGCATTGATTATTGACACTGCCAAACTCGTGTTTATTGTGCAAACAGTTGCGCGTACTTTGCAAGAATTTTTTTATATTTTCAATACATACGTTGATAAGCTCTACGAATATATAAAGATTCTTTAGCCTTCAGCCCCAGGTTTCTTGATTTTTGCCCATTAATCGCGCCAGCATTTGTCCTCCTGATGCCGTGGCAGCTTGAAATTTTACGTGGCGCCCAACTTCCGCATAGCGGATTTCAATCTTCAAATCCGCTTGCGGCAGCAATCCCGCGCCGCGCGCCGGCCATTCAATCAGACAAAGGCTGTCCGTAGTAAAGTAGTCGCGTACCCCGATTGCCTCTAACTCGTCCGCGTCATTCACCCGGTACAAATCGAAATGGTAGACACGCCGCGTGCCTAATTCATAGGGTTCGACCAAGGTGAAGGTGGGGCTCTTTACCGGCCCTTGATGCCCCAACCCATGCAGTAGACCGCGTACCAGTGTTGTCTTACCAGCGCCCAGCTCACCCTGCAAGTAAATCAGTCCGCCCCTATCAGCACAGGCCGTTGCGACGCACGCACCCAAGGCTTCCATCGCGGCCTCTGTTGTTATTATTTTCTCCATTACCCAATTTCTCCATTACCCAAAATTTACACCGTAACGTAAATGCGGAAACAGATCGCTGGCCAACATGCCGCGTTCGCCTTCGCGCGCGGCGCGGTCGCCGGCTGCGGCATGCAGGCAAACGCCTAATTGTGCTGCCGCTTCCAGCCCCGAACCTTGTGCCAGCAAGCCAGCGATAACGCCCGTCAACACATCACCCATGCCACCACTCGCCATGCCCGGATTGCCCGCGTCGCACACGGCGATCGGCCCCGTGCCTGCCCAGACCAGCGTACCAGCGCCCTTCAGCACAACAGCGCCGCCATAGCGCTTATGCAATTCAGCGACCGCAGCGAACCGATCTTTTTCTATCTCTGCTATGGAGCATCCGAGCAGCCGTGCCGCCTCCCCGGGGTGCGGGGTTAGTATCCAGTTCGCGCATCGCACAGGCTCCAAGGCCAACAGATTCAAGCCATCGGCATCAATGACAAGCGGCACCGGGCTATCCAGGACCCGCGCGAAAAGTTCGACGGCCCAAGACGTACGGCCCAAACCCGGGCCGATGGCGATCACATTCGCGGCCTCAATCAAGGGCAGCAGCTGCCCGGCACTCTTGATGCCGCGACACAGCAACTCGGGCCGGGCCGCATTGATGCCCGATACATGATCGGGACGCGTGGCAATCGTCACCAGGCCCGCACCAATCCGCGCAGCCGCTTCTCCGGCCAGGCGTATCGCCCCGGCCATCCCATGATCGCCGCCAATGACCAATACATGACCATTATTACCCTTGTGTGCTGCGCGCGGTCGGGGTATAGGTTCGGGCATACTGCCCAGATTGATCCGTGCGGCGGAGACCGGTATGCGGTGGAAAAGCTCCGCTGGCAAGCCGAGATCAGCAAAGAATATCTTCCCGCAATAATTCCGCGCCTGTCCGGTAAACATGCCCTGCTTGAGGCCGATAAAACTTATTGTCGCCTGTGCACGTATCGCCACCCCTAACACTTGTCCGCTGTCGGCGTCCAGCCCGGAGGGAATATCAAGCGCGAAGATAGGAATACCTGAGGCATTCATCGCCTCGATCGCTATTCTCCATTCCGCACTGATCTCGCGATCAAGCCCGGTTCCGAGCAGCGCATCAACCAGCAGTTCCGCTGTATTTAAGGCGTCCGGCGTAAATGCTCTGGGAACGCCGCGCGATTCTATAAAGGCCGCACGCGCGGCCAGCGCATCGCCGCGCAGCCTAGCGATATCGCCAAGTTGCAATACAGTTACGTCCAGCCCATTTTCCCGCGCCAATCGCGCCAGTACAAAGCCATCGCCCGCATTATTACCCAGTCCGCACACCACCGAAATCCTGCCTGCCTGCGGCCAGAACTCACGCAGCACATTAAAGGCCGCGGCACCGGCATTTGCCATCAGTGCGGCGCCGGGAATGCCGTAATCGCTAATGGCAATCCTATCCAGTTCGCGTAACTGCGCGGCCCGATATAAGAGTTGGGGCAAATTTTGCATAAGGATTAAGGCAACCGATAAAACAACTCAAACGGAACCATAGCAATTAACCATTGGACTTACATCACTCTAAACCAACAACCGGGATTAGCCAAAGCCACCCATCAAGCAAGCGCTTTGTGGGTGCCGCTGAATTCGATTTTATAACCCACACCGACAAAGCTTCACTTGCAGGGTAAAATCCATGCCTAATTTTTTTTATCTCACCTCAAAATTACATACCCTGTTCGGCGTGATGATAATTGTGCTATTAGGCCTGCTGTTCACTGCCTATAGCGACTTCTCCAAACTGTCGATAGCCAAGGATCGGGATATTCAGAGCTATGAGAGCCTGAGAAAAATAGATCGTGTGCAAACTAGCCTGATAAATATGCAATCGGGGGCGCGCGGGTATTTCCTTACCGGCCAAGATCAATTCCTTGAACCGTACTACAAAGGACAAAAAGATTTTAGCCGGTACATGAACAATCCCCACCCATTGAGTTCGGATCAGGGCGCCCTGCAACAGGCACAACTGCAAAAACTACTGGCCCAAAAGCAAGAGTGGCAAACACGTACTGAAGCTTACATTGCCCTGCGCCGAGTGGGAAATAATAACAAGCTGGCTATTGAAACCCTTATGCGTGAGTTTCAGGGGGGTAAGAACAAGCGACTCTTTGACAATATTCGCACCACCTTGGAAGAGATCACCGCCACAGAAGAGGAACAATTGAAGCAACGTAGCGCAAGAGTAGCGCAACTACAAAACATCACGAATATGTTGCTACGCATCGGCGGGACATTCACCGCAGCACTGACTATTATTCTGTTTTTCCAGTTTGGCCGCAACATGCAAACTCTGGCCGCGACAAACAACCGGCTGGAAAAGGAAACTGCCGAGCGCAAACAGGCGGAACTCAGCATGCGTGAGAGCAAGAGCCGCGTTCGCGCTATTCTGGAAAATGTTGCTGAAGGCATAGTCACGATGAACGAGCAGGGACTCATCGAATCGTATAACCCGGAGGCTGCCAAAATCTTCGGCTATACGGCGGGTGAAGCCTTGGGTCAAAGTATTACGCTACTCATGCCCACCGATATGCACGCGGCACACTATTCCGGATTCAAACGTTACCTGGAAACCGGCGTCGCACATATGATCGGCAAGTCGGCAGTGGAGGTACTGGGCCAACGTAAGGACGGTTCAATATTTCCGCTGCAGCTGAAACTCAGCGAAATGCATACCGAAGACCAGCGCCTGTTTGTAGGTATCATGAGCGACATCACTGAGCGACAAAGGATACAGGAGGACCTGCGCCTGAATGAAGAACGTTATCGATTCCTGTACGAAAATAATCCATTAATTTACTCCACCGTAAACACAGACGGCCAGATTATTTCCATCAATCAGTATGGGGCAAGTTACCTTGGCTATACCGTGGATGAGCTCATCGGTAAACACGAACTGACGCTGATACACAAAGACCATCATGCGTTTGCCACACAAAGATTCCGTGCCTGTATGAGTGATGAGAGCACGCCAAGCCGTTGGGAATTACACAAAATACGCAAGGATGGAAGTAGCTTCTGGGCGAAAGAAACTATTCGAATTACCCGAAATGCAAAGGGCCAACAAATGGCGCTTATCGTGTGCGAAGACATCACCGAACTTAAAGAAGTCGAGCGTATGAAAAACGAATTCATTTCCACTGTAAGCCATGAGCTTAGAACCCCCATGACCTCCATACTCGGATCGTTAGGGTTAATTAAAGGTGGTATTGCAGGTGCAATACCCGCTCAGGCACAAACCCTGATTGGTATCGCGCACAGCAACAGTGAGCGGTTGGTGCGCCTCATCAACGATATCCTCGACGTTGAAAAAATTGAATCCGGCAAGATGACGTTTGATACCCTGCCGTTAAAATTAATGCCACTGCTGGAACAAGCGTTAGAGGCTAACCAGGCCTATGGCGACTTGTACAACGTAAAGTTTATGCTGCAGGAAGGCTTGCCCGCGGTAATGGTCAAAAGCGACCATGACCGTTTGATGCAGGTGATGGCTAATTTGCTGTCCAACGCGGTTAAATTTTCGCCGCCTGGAGACACCGTCGTTGTAGCCATGACGCGCCAAAACAATGCCATTCGAGTTTCCATTAGCGATCATGGGGCGGGCATTCCAGAGCACTTCCGTGACAGCATTTTCCAGAAATTTGCGCAAGCGGACTCTTCCGACACTAAACAAACACAGGGCACCGGGCTAGGTCTGAGCATTACCCGCGCTATCGTTGAAAAGCTCGGCGGGAGTATCGGTTTCGAGACAGAGACGGACGCGGGAACAACATTTTATTTCGATCTGCCCGAATGGCATGCGCAGATGCTGCCCACCCCGGCTATCAGTAGCAAGACTGAGCGCCCCCGAGTCCTGATCTGCGAAGACGATGTCGATGTTGCCAATCTGCTCAGCATGATGCTGACACAAGACGGCTATACGATTGACATTGCCTATAACGCAGCACAAACCAAACAATTATTAGCTCAGCATTCCTATGCCGCAATGACACTGGACATCATGCTGGACGATCAAGACGGTATCTCGCTCATCCGCGAACTGCGCAAGCAGCCGGACGGCGCGATTCTTCCTATCGTAGTGGTATCAGCCCGCGCGGAGATCGGCCGGCAGGAACTCAATGGCGACGCTGTAGGCATTGTCGATTGGCTGGACAAACCCATTGACCAGGCCCGTCTTCTGCGCTCCATAAAACAGGCAACTCAGCATCACCCGGACAGCAAGCCGCGCATTCTGTACGTTGAAGATGATGCGGATCTCGTGCAGGTCATTGCCCTGCTGCTACAAGACTACGCTGTTGTCATTAGCGCTGCCACCTTGCAGGAGGCCCAGAAAATTTTAAAACAAGAAAGTTTCAATCTGGTGATTCTGGATTTATCCCTGCCCGACGGCAATGGTCTCGATCTGCTACCTTTGTTAACCAATCAATCACCGCCGGTACCCGTGGTGGTATTTTCCGGACAGGAAGTAGACGTAATCACTGCAGGTAAACTTGATGCCGTGCTGGTCAAGTCCAATATCACTAACGAGAAATTGATTGATACTATTCAGTCATTAATCAGCATGGATAAAGCATCACTAAAAACGGAGTCGACATGAATATGCCGGTGTTAAATCGCATTATGATGGTCGATGACGAGCCTGATATTCGAACCGTAGCGTGCCTGGCCCTTGAAGCCTTGGGCGGCTTCACCGTACAACTTTGCGGCTCGGGCAGCGAAGCTGCAACCATGGCCTCGATATTTAATCCGGATTTGATCCTGCTCGATGTGATGATGCCCGGCATGGATGGGCCAGGCACGTTGAAAACCTTGCGCGACAAGGCCGAGACTGCCGCAATTCCGGTGATCTTCATGACAGCGAAAGCGCAAGCACAAGAGGTTGATCATTATAAAAAACTGGGGGCACTCGATGTCATCGCCAAGCCCTTCGATCCGATGACGCTCGCCGCCACCGTCAAACAGATATGGCTAAAATCGTATGGTTGATGCGCCTCTGACCAGCCCGTAATAAGTTGACGCACTTTGAGTGCTGGATGGGTACCCTACACGGCCTTGCGTGCGCCAATGGTAAGGTATTTTTCATACAAGACTTCCTTGCTTTCCACAATATCCGGGTCTAGCGGAATGCAATCGACCGGACATATCTCAACGCACTGCGGCTTATCAAAATGCCCGACGCACTCCGTGCAGAGATTATGATCGATGACATAAATCTCCACCCCCTGCGAGATCGCGTTGTTCGGACATTCCGGCTCGCAGACATCACAGTTAATACACTCGTCGGTAATCATTAAAGCCATTAAAAACCAACACTCTCCCCGCAACCGCAGGATGATTTTTCATTGGGATTCGTGTATTTGAACGTTTCCTTGAGACCGTCCTTGACAAAGTCCAGTTGCGAGCCGTCCAGATAAATCAGGCTGTGCGCATCGACCACCAGCTTGGCGCCGTTCTGTTCGAATACGCCATCGCTTTCATTGATTTCGCGGGCGATATCGAAGGTGTAAGCCATGCCCGAGCAGCCGGCCTTTTTAATACCCAGGCGCAAGCCGATGCCGCCCTCCTTTGCCAGGAGTTTCTGCACGCGCCGAGCCGCACTATCCGTTAAGGTAACCGCCACAGTAACTCTCCGTTAATCAATAAACTTCACAGCAAAAATGCACGGGCCTATTATACAAGGAACCGTCAAGGGTATGAGCGTTTCTTTCAGAATAACAGAGAAGAGAAAAACCCCTTCCCCCTTTGACGGGGGAAGGGGGGATGGGGGTGAGATGCACATTTAATCGCCCCCATCGCAGCCCTCCCCTAGCGTAAACGAGAACGACAGATTATTCACTACGCTCAGAATGACAGCGTTACTCAGGGTGTCGGCAAAAATACAAATTTCGAACTGATACACCACCTAATGCCAACGGCACTGTACTCATGCACTAGCGGCGCGCTAGAATTCATGCCTTTGCACACGAGAACACCCTGATGCGCGCCTCCCAGCTTCTACTTCCCACCACTAAAGAAATACCGTCCGATGCAGAGATCATCAGCCATCAATTGATGCTGCGCGCGGGAATGGTCCGCAAACTCGCCGCCGGAATTTATACCTGGCTGCCTTTAGGGCTGCGTGTGTTGCGCAAGGTCGAGGCCATCATCCGCGAGGAAATGGATCGCAGTGGGGCACAAGAGGTGCTGATGCCGACCGTGCAACCGGCCGAGTTGTGGCAGGAATC
>JBDSMM010000080.1:0-9686 GCA_039915825.1 Gammaproteobacteria bacterium
TCGCCGCCGTGCAGACCCGCCATGACCTTGGTCAGGGCCGCCGTCAGCGTGGTCTTGCCGTGATCCACGTGACCGATCGTGCCTACATTTAAATGCGGCTTGGTGCGCTCAAATTTTGCCTTGGACATTGAATCTCCCCAATATAAAATCTATAAAATCGTAACTAGTGTTTGGACTGAATCAACTTAACCTGACTCATCACCTGCATCTTGGCCAGAACAGTTATTGGAGCCCATAACCGGATTCGAACCGGTGACCTCTTCCTTACCAAGGAAGTGCTCTACCGACTGAGCTATATGGGCAGTGAATCTCGTACATGCTGCGTACCTGACAAAGCTACAGTTCAAATTAGCACATGCCCGGCTGATAAACCGTCCGTCCGGTAACTGGAGCGGGTGGTGGGAATCGAACCCACGCTATCAGCTTGGAAGGCTGAAGTTCTACCATTGAACTACACCCGCCTAAATAAAACAGGTACGGACGGTATCAATTATGTGACTCCCGCCTCCGTGCATCCTGGTGGAGGGGGGAGGATTCGAACCTCCGAAGGCTGAGCCGTCAGATTTACAGTCTGATCCCTTTAACCGCTCGGGAACCCCTCCGCAAGCATAAGCCGGGCATTTTGCTGGACAAACGTATTAATGTCAACCGCTAGCGGAGGTTTTAAGGTGTCGGTTTTCAATGTAAAGCAGCAACTTAAGGATAGGTACGTCTACGGCAGTATGATATAGCGTTATTGTGCTAGTTGGACACCGACAGGGCGGTACCCAGCATGGCTTTCATTGCCATTTTTAGCAATCGGGCGGTGGTTTGATTGCACCTGCGTCCCTTTTTGGAGTTAGTGAACTATACTATGCGCCACTCCACCGGCGCTAGCCTACACCATAAAACGCATCCCTCGACTTGTCTCACTAACAAAAGTAAGCATGCTTTGATCCTGGCCTAAGGAATAATAATCAAGAATGAAAATTAGCATCTTCGGTTGCGGTTATGTGGGACTCGTGAGTGGCGCCTGTCTTGCCGAAATGGGTAACGATGTTTTATGCGTAGACAACGACGCGGCCAGGGTCGAGACTCTTAATAAGGGCGGCGTGCCCCTATACGAACCAGGCCTTGAAAACTTGGTGCATAAAAATGTGGGCGCCGGGCGTTTAGCCTTTTCCACTGATGTCGGTGCGGCCGTGGCGCATGGTTTATTTTTATTTATCGCGGTGGGTACGGCCCCGGATGATGAAGGCAATGCCGATCTGCAACACGTGCTGGCCGTTGCTCGCAGCATTGGCGAACATATCGAGGAGTACCGCGTTATAGTGGATAAATCCACTGTCCCGGTAGGCACGGCTGATAGGGTGCGCCAAACGGTTAGCGCGTCACTAGTCAACCGTAACAAGGTAATTGAATTCGATGTCGTCTCCAATCCCGAGTTTCTCAAGGAAGGCGCGGCTATCGACGATTTCATGAAGCCGGACCGCATTGTTATCGGTGCCGAGAGCACGCGCAGTATTGAATTGCTGCGCGCACTGTATGCACCGTTCAATCGCAGCCGCGATCGCATGCTGGTTATGGATGTGCGCTCTGCGGAACTTACCAAGTACGCAGCCAATGCAATCCTCGCCACCAAAATCAGCTTCATGAATGAGCTTGCCAATATCGCCGAGCGTGTCGGTGCAGATATCGAACAGGTGCGCATCGGCATAGGCTCGGACCCCCGCATCGGCTACCACTTTATTTACCCCGGCTGCGGTTACGGGGGCTCATGTTTTCCCAAGGACGTACAGGCCTTGGAGCGTAGCGCCCAACAAGCCGGTTACGAAGCAGAATTATTACGCGCGGTGGAGGCCGTTAATTATCGCCAAAAGCAGGTATTGTTTGACAAGATTTTCAAACATTACAACGGCTCACTAAAGGGCAAAACCTTTGCATTGTGGGGGCTCGCCTTCAAACCGAACACGGACGACATGCGTTCCGCGCCCAGTCGGGCCTTGATGGAAGCCCTGTGGGCCGCAGGTGCGCATGTTCAGGCTTATGATCCGCAGGCGATGTCCGAAGCCAGCCGCATCTATGGCGAGCGCGCGGATTTTACGCTTTGCGCCGATGCACATAGTGCTGTAAAAAATGCCGATGCGCTGGTGCTGGTAACGGAATGGAACACTTTTCGCAGCCCGAATCTTGCCAAGCTCAAGAACAACTTGAAACACCCCATCATCTTCGATGGCCGCAATCTTTACGATCCACTGACTATGGCCCGCGAGGGCTTTACCTATTATGCAATCGGACGCGGACAGCCAAAATTGCTAACCGGCCCCGCTGGCAGGACATAGCTTATGCGCATCCTGGTCACCGGCGCGGCCGGATTTATCGGCGCCGCTTTAACACTGCGTCTGCTGGAACGCGGCGATCAGGTATTCGGTATCGATAATCTCAATGATTATTACGATGTCAACCTCAAACTTGCCCGTCTTCAACGGTGCGCAGCACACAAAAATTTCACCGGCGCGCAGACAAGCCTTCAAGAACACGCGGCGATGATGAAAATCTTTGCGGATTTCAAACCCGAACGTGTGGTTAACCTGGCCGCCCAGGCGGGGGTGCGTTACTCCTTAAAAAATCCACAGGCGTACGTGGATTCCAATATCACCGGCTTCTTGAATGTCCTTGAAGCCTGTCGCCACCATCCGGTTGAGCATCTGGTCTATGCCTCGAGCAGTTCTGTATACGGGGCTAATACGAAGCTGCCCTTTTCCGTGAGCGACTACGTCGATCATCCGGTCAGTCTGTACGGCGCCAGCAAAAAGGCCAATGAATTGATGGCGCATACCTATAGCCATTTATTCAGTATACCCAGCACCGGTCTACGCTTTTTTACTGTGTACGGCCCTTGGGGCCGACCTGACATGGCCTTGTTCGATTTCACCCGTAAAATTCTGGCTGGCGAGCCGATTGATATTTATAACCACGGTAATCATCGGCGCGACTTTACGTATATCAACGACATCGTGGAAGGCGTAGTGCGCGTTATCGACAAGATTCCAGAACCGGATTTGGCACCGAATGGCGCTGTCATGGAGGGAGCACTGAGCAACGTACCTTATCGCCTTTACAACATCGGCAACAACCACCCCGTAGAATTATTGCGCTTTATCGAGGTATTGGAAGACTGTCTGGAAATAAAGGCTGTAAAGAATTTCCTGCCCATGCAAGCCGGGGATGTGCTCGCGACGTATGCCAATGTGGATGACCTGATGCGTGACGTGGGCTACAAACCTGCCACACCCATTGAGCAGGGCATTGCCAGCTTTGTCGATTGGTATCGTGGTTACTATCACCATTAAGCCTTACTCTCAGTGGTGGCCGCTGACAGGTCAATAAACCTTGCCTGCGCCGTTCCTGTCTCTCCGGCGAAAAATGTTGCCAACGCAGGGAGTGTCTGTTTAAGGACATCCAGTAATTTCCACGGCGGGTTGATGAGGATCAATCCGCTACCATTCAGACGTTGCTCCACATCGGTCGGCAGCGTGGTGAATTCCACGGCATGGGCCTGACCTCCCAAGGCTTGGATTGCCCGGTGAAGCTGCTCAATCGGGCGCCGCTCCTTAACCGGATACCATGTCATATAAATTCCGTTGCGCCAATGCCGGAGACTGTGCGTCAGCGTCAGCGCAATGTTTTCAAATTCATCAGCCTGCTCATACGGCGGATCGATCAGCACCAAGCCCCGATTCTCCCGCGGAGGCACAAAGGCCTTGAGTGCCTGCCAGGCATTATTTTTATGCACGGCAACGTTGTTAACCCCCGCTACATTGAGCTTCAGCGTCGCATAATCCTGTGCATGCAACTCGATAAACACCGCTCGATCCTGAACACGCAGAAACTCGTTAATAATCAGCGGCGAGCCGGGATAATAGTTAAGCTTCCCTTTTTTATTATATTTTTCAATAACAGCAAAATAGTCAGCCAGCACCGGCCAATGCTCACGTTGCCGCCATAACACACCAATACCCTGCTCATGCTCGCCCGGAACTTCCAGCTTATAAAGACCGGTGCCCGCGTGAGTATCAACCACGCAAAAAGGGGCCTCTTTAGATGGCAAGGCTTTTAAAGCAAGTGTCAAAACAATGTGTTTGAAGACGTCTGCAATGCCGCCTGCATGGAAACTGTGGCGGTAGTTCAATGACTTAGCGCAGTTAGATTCATAGGTAACAGTTTACAGGCGGCAAACAGGTACCCCTTGCGAAAATTAGGGTTAATTTCACAGAGAATATACTTTAAAGCTATTGACAATCATTCTCATTTGTATTTATATATATCCATCTGCGGGTACGGAGAGCAATGTCATGTATGTCTGCCTATGTTACGGGATAACAGAAACGGAGATTCAGGAGGCGGTTCAAAAAGGGGCATGTTCCATGTCCGAGCTTAGCCAGCAACTAGGCGTTTCATCCGCATGCGGGAAATGTACCGATTGCGCGCTTGACGTACTAAATCAAGTCCTCAACAGTATTCCCCCACATAATACCTTGAGTTGTACCTTGAGCGCTGCATGATAATGGTTAGGTTTTCGGACTGCACGCATAAACAAGTAATTTAAATAATTTATAAAATGTTTTATTTATCGATCTATCTAGCGTCGTAATTTTGCATCCTGCCATCAGGCACGGTTCTGTGATTTCCAATCGCCGCTTTCTTTTTTATACCCTCCGTATTAAGCTGAGTCGCTTATCGTAGACTCATTCGTCAGCACTAGCAGAGGATATAATTGTGAAGGGAGATCAAAAGGTTATTCAGCATCTAAATCGGGTGCTCGGTAACGAATTAACGGCAATCAATCAGTATTTTCTGCATGCCCGCATGTACAAAAGCTGGGGCTTTAGCGAACTCGATACGCACGAATATAAAGAATCACTCGATGAAATGAAGCATGCCGACAAACTCATCGAGCGCATCTTGTTTTTGGAAGGTCTGCCTAATCTTCAAGACATCGGGAAACTGATGATTGGTGAAAACGTTCCGGAAATTCTCAAGTGTGACCTGCAACTGGAGCGCCAGGCACACCCTGCGTTGCTGGAAGCAATAGCTTATTGTGAATCCTGCACCGACTATGTCTCTCGCGAATTATTTGAAGACATTCTAGAGAGCGAGGAAGAACATATCGATTGGTTGGAAACCCAACTCGAACTCATTGGCAAAGTTGGCCTGGAGAATTATCTGCAGTCCAAGATGTGAGAGGCGCTATCTAAAACTGGGTCTGCTGGCGAAAATTTAAACAAATCATGGCGGCTTATTAAACCGCCATGATTTAGGGCAGCTAATTTTATTTTAGTAGTGAAATGATTTGAGGCAAGCTACTGTTTCTTAGTGTCCTGGTAAGCTTGCCTCCCATAATCAAAAGCATCTTCTGCCGCGCCACGTCCACGATCTACCCACTCCTTGCCCTTTTCTGCCAACCCTTCAGCTTGGTCACTGAATTCCTGCGCCTTGGCCTTCAGATAGTCGCGGCCCTCATCGGCTCGATCTCGAATGATCTTACGCGTTTCCTCGCCGGTACGGGGTGCGAGCAGTAGGCCAGCAACTGCTCCCAAGCCCACCCCTAATATCATATAACCTAGTTTAGATCCGTTGTTCGAGTCCATGTTGATCTCCTGTATTTATGAAATTTCACTCCCTAAACTAGAGAATGACCGTTGTATTTATATGACAACGAAATAATGGATTTACTCAAATTAAATGCAGGTGGCTACTGCCTTTTTTGACCATTATCAGCGTTAAGCTGCGCTTTTAGGTTCTGATTAAGCTTCCGAGACCCGCATCTTCCAAGGCTTTGTTAAGGTGGCAGCGGATAGTGTTAGCGTCTTCAAATTGCAACACCTCTTCGAGCAGGCGCTGCGCTTGAATATGAGTGAAATTGCGGATGACCCATTTCACGCGCGGCAGGCTAACCACGCTCATGCTCAAACTATCAATGCCCATGCCCAGCAGTAGAATGGCTGCGGCCGGATCGCCGGCCATTTCACCACATACAGTTACTGGCTTGTTGTAGCGATGTGCGCCCTCCACCACCTGCATGATCGCGCGCAACACTGCCGGGTGCAGGCTGTCATACAACTCCGCTACGCGCGCGTTGTTACGATCTACCGCCAACAAATATTGAGTAAGATCGTTGGTACCCACCGATAGAAAATCGACACGCTGCGCGATAACATCCGCCTGGTAGACAGCGGAAGGCACCTCGATCATCACTCCCACCCGGGGCATGACAATGGCCTCTCCGGCATTGATCAATTCACGATAGGCGCGCTTAAGCAATTTAAGCGTGTCATCAACTTCGGCAACCGTAGAGATCATCGGCAACAGCAGGTGCAGATTCGTCAGGCCGCTGCTCGCACATAGCATGGCGCGCAATTGCACCAGAAATATTTCCGGGTGATCAAGCGTGATACGGATGCCGCGCCAGCCTAAAAAGGGATTATCCTCAGTAATCGGAAAATACGGCAACGCCTTATCACCACCGACATCGAGCGTGCGCAATACCACCGGTTTCGGCTCGAACGCCTCAAGCACCTGCCGATAAATCAGCCGTTGTTCCTCCTCGCCAGGGAAGCGCTCGCGGATCATGAAGGGAAACTCGGTGCGGTATAGACCGATTCCTTCGATATCGGTATTTTGCGAAATACTAAGGTCGGATAGCAGGCCCGTATTTGCATACAAGGGCATGCGATAACCGTCAGGTGTTTCGGCAGGCAAGTCACGCAGCTCTGCCAAGCCCGCTGTTAACGCGGTCTCTTCGCGGATCAGACGCATGAATTCGCTGCGTACCGCAGGCGGCGGCTCAATGTGCACGCGGCCCTGATACCCGTCCAGAATTACCTCGCGCCCATCAATTCGCCCCACGTTTAAATCACTCACACCCATTACCGCAGGCACGCCCAAGGTGCGCGCAAGAATAGCCACATGCGAAGAACTGGAGCCGCGCACGGAGACCACACCGGCAAGCCGTCCATGCGGCACCTCGGCGAGCATCGAGGCAGTGATTTCTTCACCGGCGATTATAGTTTGTTCGGGGTATTCTCGCGGATGACGCGTATCGGTCTCTAAATATGAGAGCAGACGCAAACCCAGATCGCGCACATCGCTGGCGCGTTCGCTGAGATAGGCATCGCCCATCGCCTCGAAGGCGCGCGTGTGCTCATTGATTGTTTCACGGAGTGCGCCCATGGCCCAGCTTCCGGCGCGAATGCGTGCCACGGTTTTGCCCACCAGGCTCTTGCCGCTGAGCATTTGCAGATAGGCATTGAACAGTCCGGTATCTTCGCTGGGCAATACCTCGACGATACGCGCCGTGAGGGCCTGAATATCCGCATAGACCTTGGCAACTGCTTGTTCGAAGGCTGTAACTTCGGCTTCGACATCGTCAACCTTCCGATCCGGGATGGCATTCAGATCAGTGGGCGGGTAAATGGCGACGGCCGTGCCCACAGCGATGCCCAGCGCACCGGGCAAACCCTGAATATAACGTGCCGCGCTCCGGCGCTCACTTTGCAGTCCGTTGATGCCGCCACTCGCCTCGGCATGCGCGATCGCGCCCGCCAATTGCGCGGCTATCGTCACTAATAAAGTGACTTCGCTTTCATCGAATTTACGCCGCGCCCGCTGGCGCACCACCAACACACCCAGCACTTTTCGATGGTGAATAATCGGTACACCCAAAAAGGCGTGGTAACGCTCCTCGCCGGTCTCGGCTATGAAGCGGTAATGAGGATGATCCGGCGCATTGTCAAGGTTGATCGGCTCGGCGCGCTCACTGACGATGCTGATCAAACCTTCATCAATACCTAGCCGAACCGTGCCCACAGCTGCGGGGTTCAGACCATCGCTGGCCATCAGGACATGTTGCTGATGAAGAAAATTAGTGAGGTAGACAGAGCATACATCAGCGACCATCGCCTGCTTTACGCGTAATACGATGATGCCTAACGCCTGCTCAAGATTCTCGGCGGCATTGACCTCTTGCACAATACGCCGCAGTACCTCGAGCATTTTATTCTCTAACTTGTCTTTGCGGGCTGTGAAACTTCGAGGTCGATTGCCGCCCCGGTGACCGTCGGGGAAAGCAAAGGAGCCAGCTCACGCAGCGCCTGCTCATAAACCTCGCGCTTGAATGACACGACCTCCTGCAAAGGTTCCCAATAATCCACCCAACGCCAGCGGTCAAATTCAGGCTTGCTGTTTGAATCCAGTCTTACCGCATCTTCGCCAGCCAGCAAGCGCAGCAAAAACCAGATTTGCTTCTGGCCGATATACAATGGATTCTGGCGATAACGTATGAGGTTATGCGGAAGCTGGTAGCGCAGCCAATCACGCGTGCTGCCCATGATATGGACATCGCCGGGTTGCAATCCGATCTCTTCAGCCATCTCGCGATACATGGCTTGCATCGGCGTCTCGTTCTCGGCCATGCCGCCCTGCGGAAACTGCCAAGCCTTCTGACCAATGCGGCGCGCCCACAGCACTTTGCCCTGCTGATTGCTCAGGATGATGCCGACATTGGGCCTGTAGCCATCCGAATTAATCACGTGTGCGCCCAGAACAGTTGAATTACCTGCATTGTTCCACAAAGATTGCCATTAGCAAACGGTTCTCTTGCAATTTTTTCCATTTGTTGACAAACCGGATTACGGAATTCGCAAGACATGCCACGTACTGTAGAATGCGTCTAAGTTTTTACAGCCGTATTTTTATAGCCAGCCGTATAAATAATGAAATAAACAGGGAGAGAATGTGAGCCTGGCAATCTTCGATTTGGACAACACCTTGCTCGGTGGGGACAGCGATTATTTATGGGGCCAGTTTCTCATTGAACAAGGAATTGTCGAGCGAGAATATTACGAGCGGGAAAACCAGCGTTTTTATGACGAGTATCTGGCGGGCACACTGGATATTTATGCATTCCTCGCGTTTCAACTGCGTCCGCTGGCCGCGCATGATATGGCCACGCTTTATGCCTGGCGCAGGAAATTCCTGCGCGAGCAGATACAGCCCGTTATATTGCCTAAGGCACGCGAGCTTGTGCAGCGGCATCGGGCACAAGGCGATGAATTGCTGATTATCACTGCCACCAACAGCTTTATTACCGGCCCGATCGCAGAAGAATTCGGCGTGTCTAACTTGCTGGCATCGGAACCGCAGATCATTGACGGGCGCTATAGCGGGCGGGTGGAAGGAGTGCCTTGTTTCCGCGAAGGCAAGGTCACGCGGCTCAATGCCTGGCTGACGGGCCGGGCATTCGAGCCGCATGAGATGTGGTTTTACAGCGACTCGCACAATGACCTGCCGTTACTTGAAAAGGTAGGTCACCCGGTCGCCGTTAACCCCGATGAAACATTACAACAACACGCCCAAAAAAGAGGCTGGCCTATAATCAGCCTCAGCTAGGATTAATAGCAGCATTGGATGAGATCAGGCATCTTCATCCCCTACCCTGATGTAACTCACACACTCACTAATAAATAGTTAATAGCATCCCTGTTCATCATTAACACCCCCTCGCTAATTCTGCGCGATATCCAGCCCGGCGGTAGCGTTGGGGCTGATGGTGACGCCGTTGGTGGGGTTGCTGAGGTGCAGATTAAGGCGCTCTTTGAGTTCCGATACGCCATCCTTTAACAGCGGTACGCTGAACGTCTTCTTGC
>JBDSMM010000040.1:0-5302 GCA_039915825.1 Gammaproteobacteria bacterium
TCGAGATGTTCGACGTTGAGCAGCTCCACGGCCGGGATATTGGGGGCCACAGAGTCTCCGGCTTGCACATTGACGGCATTGACGATGCCGCCGAACGGCGCCTTCAACCGGGTGCGCTCCAGATTGCGCGTAGCGCGGCTAAGCGCTGCCTCGCGCTGACGGATCGCGGCCTGCGCGGTATTCACGCTGTAGCGCAGGCGCGCTTCATCGGCTTGCAATTGCAACAGGCGCGCACGCGCCTCATCGATCTGCGCCTTGGACGCCAGCGCAGTGCGGCCCAGGCGTTCGTAACGCTCCACGGCCTGCGCCTGCAGGCCTTTCTCGCGCTCGGCCAATATCAGTAATTCACGATCGCGCGCGGTGCCCGCGCGCTCCTGCTCCAACTGGGCCTTGGCCTCGGCGAGCGCATCCTCGTAATCGCCGGCGGACAAGCTCAGCAATACCTGGCCCGCCTCGACCTGCTGTCCCGGCTCCACCTTGCGCTCCGCAACCTGCCCGGCCAGTTCGAACTGCAACACGGCCTTGCGCGAGGCCTGTAAGCGCCCCGTCACCGTATCGATGGCGGCGAGGTCCCGGGTCTTGACCTCGACCACGGCCACGTGCGTGGGCGGCGTTTCTTTCAAATCGGCCTGCCGCGCGGGTTTAGTCCAAAGCAACAGGGCTATGACCAAGCCAACGCCCAGCAACAGAATAAGCAGATATTTTTTGGGCGTCTTAGTCAAAACCTACCTGCCGTCGGGATAAAAGATTGAAGAAAAAGCCATTCTATGCGATTTTAGACGCCTGTGAAAAACGGCTCCCGGACTTTATGCATGAAATATCCGGTTTTACGCCGCAAGCTCGCCCTAATTTATAAATCCATACCTAAACCATAACAGACACGCAAACCTGAAGGTTGAATAACGTGCACTTCAAGCGGCAACTCCCCTTTACCTTGTTAGGCTTGATGATATGGAACTCCGGCACTGCGGCGCCTGGCGTGCCCCCGGCAAATCTTCTTGGCGGCGAATGGGAGCTTTGCGGCGAACCCGGCTCGGGTCACACGACTCAAGCGCTAAGTGATAGCAATGACCAGGCTACTTACCTGGATGCCGATGAGAGCGAAATCCTGCGCAACGAGATATTTAATTTTCGCGGCAACGTCTTGGTGCAGCGTGCCGATCAGCAACTGGAAGCCGATACCCTGAGTTACGATAAGCCCAAAGATACGGTGGACGCGCAGGGCAATGTTCGCTACCGCAAAGACGATCTGACGCTCGAAGGTAAATCCGCAGTTATCCAACTCGAAAACAGCACCGGCCATGTCGATGATGTGCAATACCGAATTGCCAGCCGACACGCACGCGGCGATGCCTCGCGCATCATCCTCGAAGGCAACAACCAGACGCGCATCAAGCGCGCGCGTTACACAACCTGCAACCCCGGCAATGACGACTGGTACCTTGAATCCGACGACATCAAACTGGATCAAACCAAGGCCGTGGGCACGGCGCGTAATGTGTGGATCGAATTCAAGGGCGTGCCCATTTTCTACACACCCTACATTAGCTTTCCGCTCAACGATGAGCGTAAGTCCGGCTTTCTCACGCCCAGCTTCGCCAGCTCCGAAGAGACCGGTGCCGAAGTGCGCGTACCCTATTATTTCAATATCGCCCCTGGCCGCGATGCGACACTGACCTCGCGTTTGACTGCCAAGCGCAATCTACAGCTGATTGGGGAATTTCGTTACCTCAACCCTGCCAATGCAGGCGAGGTGAATATTGGCTACTTGCCGCACGATCCACTCTTCGAAGATGATCGTCTATTCTTTTCGCTGCGTCACCGCACGAGTTTCGGCCCGCGCTGGAGCGGGGTCGTTGACTATAACTACGTATCTGACGATCAATACTTCAAGGAGCTGGGCACCAGCCTGAGCGTGGCCAGTACCACGTTTCTGGATCGGCGCGCTGAACTAAACTATCGCGGCGATTTCTGGTCCGCCACCGGACGTCTGCAGGGCTTCCAGACAGTCGACGAGGCGTTACCGGGCAGTCAGCGTCCCTACCAGCGCCTGCCGCAACTCTTGCTCAACGCTAATCTGCCCAATCAGCTATTCGGTTCCACGTATTCATTTAACGGCGAATACGTCAACTTCGAGCGCCAGGATACCGTAACCGGTCAGCGTGTCGACATCCAGCCGGGGCTGAGTCTGCCGATTAGCAACGTCTCTGGCTTTGTAATACCTGCCCTCAGTCTGCGCCACACGCAATACAGTCTGGTCGATGAACCGCCAGGCAGCGATTCCAACGCATCGCGTACGCTGCCCATTTTCAGCCTCGATGGCGGTGCCTTCTTCGAACGCAACACCTCGGTATTTTCGAAGCAGCTGGTGCAGACCCTGGAACCGCGTCTGTTCTATTTATATGTGCCGTTCGACGATCAATCCGATCTCCCGGTATTCGACACCGGTCTGCTCGACTTTAACTTCACGCGGCTGTTTCAGACCAATCGATTCAACGGCGCCGATCGCTTGGGCGATGCCAACCAGCTTACTATCGCCCTGACCTCGCGCCTGCTCGACAGCGAAACTGGCGTCGAACGTCTGAATCTGCGCGTGGGCCAGATACGCTATTTTCGAGATCGCAAAGTTACACTGCCGCTACAGCCCGTGGAAACGGATAATTCCTCGGATATCATTCTCGAAGCAGACACCGCTCAACTCGTGAAAAACTGGAGCGCGAATACCACATTGCTCTACAATCCCCATGAATCGCGCATTGACCGTGGCGTGTTCGGTATCCGCTATCAACCGGATCAACACCGCTATCTCGATCTTTCTTACCGCTATCGCGATGACGATTTCGAACCGAATTTTATCTCGCTACGCCGCGAACTCCTGCATCAGACGGATGTCATAGCGCTGTGGCCGATTTCGCAGAAGGCTGACCGGCATATCAACGGCGTGGCGCGCTGGAACTACTCTCTGCAGGCAGACCGGACTCTGGAATTTCTGCTTGGGGTGGAATATGACACGTGCTGCTATGCGTTTCGTATCGCCGGCCGGCGGTTCGTGAACGATATCGGGGGCGACTCCAATAACGGTATTTTCGTACAGCTTGAATTGAAGGGCTTAACCAGCTTCGGCGGCCGGGGTAGAAAAGGTCTCGAAGGCTTTTTGGAAACCCGACCGGGTGACCGCGGTTATAGCAATCTTGGTTATCAGGGTACTCGCTAGGAAATCTATTTAATGAAGCTTTTATCTATTTTTTTATTATTGCCGGTTGTCTTGTTTAGTTCGAATATCTCCCCAGGCTATGCGGCGGGTATCGATCCTGATTTCGAATCCGGTATTGACCTTAACCCCACACCCACCGCTGAACCCGGTTTCGATCTTGGAGCTGAGTCCGCTGCTGAGCCTGGCATCCCACGCGTTGAGCCCACTATTGAAACCAACGCCATGCCTGCCACCAAACCCGCCAACACCGCACCTGCGGATCAGAAAAGCTACACGTCAGGCATCGCTCCGCTTGATCGCATCCTGGCGGTTGTGAATAACGATGTTATTACGCAAAGCGATCTTGATTTGCAGACGCGCACGGTGGTGCAGCAACTGCGTCAGCGCAATGCGGAACTTCCACCCGCGGACGTATTGCAAAAGCAGGTGCTGGAGCGCGCTATCATGAACCAGCTGCAATTACAGATGGCCAGCGCCACCGGTATCCGCGTCGATGACGACACCCTCAATCGCGCCATCGAAACCATTGCCAAGCAAAATAATTTATCGATCGATCAATTCCGCGAGGTTCTGGCCCGCGACGGTTTCGACTTTGCGGCCTTCCGCGAGGACATCCGCGACGAAATCATCATCAGCCGTTTGCGCCAGCGCGAGATAGGCAACAAAATTACTGTCACCGACCAGGAAGTGCAGAACTATCTGGACAACCAAAAAGTGCAAGGCGCGACAGTGGGAAATGAGTATCAGATTGCCCAAATACTTATTGCATTGCCGGAAGCGCCTTCGCCCGAGCAGGTGCAGGCCGCCAAGGAAAAGGCACAAAAAGTACGCGACGATTTACATGCCGGCGCGGACTTCACGCAAACCGCTGCGGCAGTATCCGCTGGCCAACAGGCCTTGGAAGGCGGCGATCTCGGCTGGCTCGCCGCAGGGCAACTGCCGACTACTTTCGCCGACGTGGTTCCTAATATGCAGCCTGGCGATATCAGTGAACTCATTCGCAGCCCCAACGGTTTCCATATCGTTAAACTCATTGACAAGCGCGGTGACGGCGGTAGCTTTGTCAAACAAACCCAGGCACGCCATATTCTTATCCGTACCAACGAACTCACCTCGGATCAGGATGCACAGACGCGGCTGGCTCAACTCAAGCAGCGCATTGACGGCAGCGAAGACTTTGCCGTCCTGGCACGCTCTCACTCAGACGATGCAGCCAGCGCCGTTAATGGCGGTTCCCTGGGTTGGACCACTCCGGGTGGGCTGGTTCCGCAATTTGAAGCAGCCATGAACGCCTTGGAGCCGGGACAAACCAGCGAGCCGTTCCAGACTCAATTCGGCTGGCACATTGTGCAGGTCGTTGAGCGGCGGGATCATGACAATACCGATGAATTACGGAAATCCAAGGCCCGCGAGGCCATCCGCCAGCGCAAGGGCGATGAACAATTGCAGGCCTGGCTGCGCACGTTGCGCGACGAGGCGTACATTGAATTCAAGACCGAGGAAGAATAACCCTTAAACTCGACACCAACTCTACCCCTGCCCTGAAAAGGGCGGGGAATAATCCCCGCGCCCTGCGTATTAGCCCGGCTTGCACGCATACCACCATGACCAAATGCTACCGCGCATAGTCATCACCCCAGGCGAACCGGCCGGCATCGGCCCCGACCTGTGCGTGCAAATCGCTCAGCAATCGTTCCCTTGTGAAATCGTTCTGGTATGCGACCCCGAACTGCTACGCGCGCGCGCACAAAAGCTCGGACTTCCCTTGCAGGTGGAAATTTTCGATCCGCAGAAAACCGCTGCCGTCGTTGCCGGAACGATCAAAGTTGTTCCCGCTAAGCTCCACCGGCCGGTAAGCTGCGGCAAACTGGATAGCGCAAACGCCGCGTATGTGCTCGACACGCTGCGCATTGCCGTTGCTGGCTGCATGAGCGGCACTTTCGCCGCGCTCGTCACCGGCCCCGTGCACAAGGGCATCATCAATGACGCCGGCATCGCCTTTAGCGGCCACACCGAATTTCTCGCGGAACTTACCCACGCGCCGCAGCCGGTGATGATGCTCACCGCACCCGGCCTGCGCGTGGCACT
>JBDSMM010000065.1:0-3270 GCA_039915825.1 Gammaproteobacteria bacterium
ACACTCTGAATTTGAATCCGCCGGAGTTGGTCTCCGCGCCCGAGCTGACTATCGAAGACGGCCGTCATCCGGTCGTGGAGCACACACTCACCACGCCGTTTGTCTGCAACGATATTCATTTGCATGATCGGCGCCGCATGCTGATCATCACCGGGCCGAACATGGGCGGCAAATCGACTTACATGCGTCAGGTCGCGCTGATTACTTTGCTCGCCCATATCGGCAGCTTTGTCCCGGCACAACGCGCCGTCATCGGCCCCATTGACCGTATTTTTACCCGCATCGGCGCGAGCGACGATCTTGCGAGCGGGCGCTCCACCTTCATGGTGGAAATGACCGAGACCGCGAATATTCTGCATAACGCAACCGAGCGCAGCCTGGTATTGATGGATGAGATCGGCCGCGGCACCAGCACCTTCGACGGCCTGTCACTGGCATGGGCCTGCGCATTGCATCTAGCGCGCGAGGTGCGCGCCTTTACCTTATTCGCTACGCATTATTTTGAGCTGACCGCGCTGCCGGAAACTATCGAGGACATCGCGAACGTGCATCTTGACGCAGTCGAGCATGGCGACACTATCGTGTTCCTGCATGCCGTGAAAGACGGCCCCGCCAGCCAGAGTTACGGCCTGCAGGTTGCGGCATTGGCCGGCGTGCCGCGCGCGGTTATCGACCTGGCCAAGCAACGCCTCAGGCAATTAGAGGCCGGCCGCCTGTCGGATTCATCTGCGCAGCAAATGCCGCTATTTTCACAGTCGGTACCGCATCGATTAATAGCAGCCGTTATCAATATCAATCCGGACGAGCTTAGCCCGAAGCAGGCATTGGAAACGCTTTACCGTTTACAGGAAATAGCTAAGGAATAATTGCCGAAGGCTTTTCGCATTCTGCCGAACACCGATGTGAGGCCCCGCGTTTTGCCTAATGCAGGCGTAATTGTTAAACTGTGACCTGTGGTATCACGGATCCAGGCATACTGCATCTGACCCGGCACACATGCCGCCCTACAACTCACTGACTGACACACTCTGACCATCATGAAGTTTCTGTTCGATTTTTTCCCCATTTTATTATTTTTTATCGCGTACAAGATGTACGGGATTTATGCGGCGACGGTCGTGGCTATTGTTGCCTCGTTCTTACAGGTCGGTCTGTTCTGGTTTAAGCATCGCCGCTTCGAAACCACTCACCTCATTACACTGGGCATTATCGTAATCTTTGGCGGCGCGACATTGCTGCTGCAAGACGAGATGTTCATCAAATGGAAGC
Source organism: Gammaproteobacteria bacterium (assembly GCA_039915825.1). Classification (GTDB taxonomy): domain Bacteria; phylum Pseudomonadota; class Gammaproteobacteria; order SURF-13; family SURF-13; genus JBDSTW01. Next base: position 1,270 of record JBDSMM010000065.1, read on the forward strand.
CCACAGTGTTGAACTGGCTGCTCGGCTTGGGTTTTCTGGGCAGTCAGTTCATCGGCAAACAAACCATCGCGCAGCGCATGATGGGGAAAAGCATCATCCTGCCCGCCTCGGGCTGGATCCGACTGAACCTGAGCTGGGCCGTCTTCTTCGTCGCTATGGGCTTTCTCAATCTTTACGTCGTTTATAATTTTGATACTGACACCTGGGTAAATTTCAAGCTGTTCGGCATTCTCGGCCTGACCTTCGCCTTCGTCGTCGCGCAAGCCGTCTATCTCTCGCGCCACGCCAAACCCGTCACCGATTCCGACAGCGAATAAATTGCTCTACGCCATCCTAAGTGAAGACGTTGCCGATAGTCTGGAACTGCGCCGCGCCGCACGTCCCGCACACTTACAGCGCTTAACTCAACTGCGTGATGAGGGCCGCCTGATTTTAGCAGGCCCGCATCCGGCTATTGATCACGACGACCCCGGCACGGCAGGATTCACCGGCAGCCTGATCGTTGCAGAATTTACTTCGCTGGCGCACGCGCAGGCGTGGGCTGACGACGATCCTTATAAAGCCGCAGGCGTTTATGAGCGGCTCAGTGTGAAACCGTTTAAAAAGGTATTGCCATGACGCTGGCCGCCGGGCGGATACACATGATCGAAGAAAAATTACAGTCGGCCTTATTACCAATTCATATTGAGATCGTTGACGAAAGCCATAAGCATGCCGGACACGCGGGCGCACAAAGCGGCGGCGGTCATTTCAACGTGACCCTGGTGGCTGAAATCTTTACTGGCGAAAAACTCCTGCAACGCCATCGCCGGGTTTATGATGCGTTGGGTTCGGCAATGCAAAATGAAATTCACGCTCTGAGTATTCGCGCTTATACACCACAAGAATTTAACAGCGCCACCGAAAAGGAATAATTCAAATGGCCAAGCTCGGTAATGTCCTGTTAGTAGTCAGTTTGCTCGGCGCCATTGGCTTAACGGCCTGCGATCAAAGCGCTGGCACCGACGCGAAAACGGAACCCCCAAAGATATTCAAGGAGGAGCTTCAGGCATTGGACAAGGCCAAAGGTGTCCAGAATATTATCGACCGTCAGGCCGAGGACACGCATAAAATAATTGACGAGCCGGAGAACAATCAGTAGTTATCTGATCCGCTCACGACTGAACCACTTGCGTTTAATCTCTGCGTTAGCGCAACTTTTTTATAATTCCAGCAGTTCAAGTAAACCTGCTTCATCCAGTATCTCAATGCCGAGCTGCTGCGCCTTGTCAAGCTTGGAACCGGGGTCGGCCCCCGCCACCACATAGTGAGTCCTGGCCGAAACACTGCTGCCGACCTTTGCCCCCAACGCCTCCAGCTTATCTTTCGCCACTTCGCGCGACAAAGTTTCAAGGGCGCCGGTAAGAACAAACGTTTTGCCTTGCAACGGCGCATGTTGCGCGGGTTGGACTTTTATATCCGGCCATTGCACGCCCGCGATCAGCAACTTGTCGATCACCTCGAGGTTGTGGGATTGGCGGAAAAAAGTTTCGACGTGCGCGGCGACGACCGGGCCAACGTCAGGAACATTTTGCAGGGTCTGTGCATCGGCGTGTTTAATGGCTTCCAGATTTCCGAAATGTTTCGCCAGCGCCGCCGCCGTTGATTCTCCAACTTCGCGGATGCCGAGCGCGTACAGAAAGCGTGGCAAGGTGGTCTGCTTGCTGTTGTGCAATGCTTCAGAAATGTTGGCCGCAGATTTTTCACCCATGCGCTCCAGACCCGCCAGGACTTCGGGCGTCAACGCATAAAGATCAGCAACATTTTTTATCAGATCGCGCGCCACCAGTTGATCCACCCGCTTGTCACCCATGCCATCGATATCCATCGCGCGACGCGAGGCAAAGTGCAGGATGCCTTCCTTGCGCTGCGCGGGACAAAACAGCGCGCCGCTGCAGCGTGCAATTGCCTCGCCCTCGGCGCGGATAACCTCCGAGCCGCACACCGGGCATTGCGACGGAA
>JBDSMM010000043.1:0-3614 GCA_039915825.1 Gammaproteobacteria bacterium
TGGATTGCCAGTAGCTGCTCGGCGAGAAACTCGCCCGCCGCCCCGCGCGTTACGGAGAGCCCAGCCAGGTACCACACATCCACGCTACCTTGCATGACGCGCAGCACACCTGCAATGTCCTTATCCGCGAGCATCGCAAACACCCCCAGCGTTCGGCCTGAACAGGGATGAGTGCGCAACGCTCCGGCCAGTACCTCTGCCCCGTGAGGATTGTGCGCCACATCGAAAATACGCGTTACTGCCCCTGGTACGACCTGAAAACGCCCCTGCAAGTTCACCGAGGTTAATCCGCAGGAAATATTATCGTGGCTGACCGGTAAACGCCCGGCAATTTGGTCTAATGCCATCAGCACCGTTGCGGCATTTTGTAACTGGAAGGCGCCGCGCAACTTGGGGTAAGGCAAGTCCTCGTAACGTTGGAGCCTATGCGGGGTTCGACCCCACCAGGACCACCCATCCTGTTGTGTCTGATAATCAAAGTCGCGCCCCAGGCAGTATAGCGGTGTATCTACCAGTTCTGCCCGAGCAATCAGGCTCGGCGGCGGATCTCGATCACCGCAGATGGCGGGACGCTGATGGCGAAAAATACCGGCCTTTTCAGCGCCTATGCTGTTGCGATCCGAACCCAACCACTCGATATGGTCAATGCCGATAGCTGTCACCACGGCTATGTCGGAATCAAGCAGATTGACGGTATCAAGCCTGCCGCCCATGCCCACCTCGAGAATGGCGACGTCGACTTCGGCACGCTGGAAAATATCGAAGGCCGCCAACGTACCGAATTCGAAATAGGTTAATGAGATATCGCCGCGGGCCTGATCTATGCGTTCAAAAGAATGGCAAAGCTCGGCATCACTGGCCTCTTCTCCCAGAATGCGGACACGTTCGTTGTAGCGCAGCAGATGCGGCGAGGTGTATGCGCCGACCCGGTAACCGGCGCTGCGCAAGATGGAATCCAAGAAGGCAACGCTGGAACCCTTACCGTTCGTCCCCGCCACGGTGATGACGGCATGCGGCGGATGCTCCAGACCCATACGCTGTAGCACGGGCCGGGTTCGCTCCAAGCCAAGATCAATCGGTTTCGCATGCTGGGTTTCCTGCCAGGAAAGCCATTCGGCTAAGGTCATTTAAATGCGGATAAAAGGGCACAGATACAAGCAAGCAGTAACGACAACTAGCAGCTTATCCGGTTTTACACGCATCACTCCCCTTGTATCTTGTCCATGCCTTAACGATGCGTAAGTGTCGCCAGCAACCCTGCCAAACGGTCGCGCATTTCACGTCGATCAACAATCATGTCGATGGCGCCGTGTTCGAGCAGGAACTCGCTGCGCTGAAAACCCTCAGGCAAGACCTGGCGCACGGTTTGCTCAATGACGCGCGGACCGGCAAAACCGATCAGCGCCTTGGGTTCGGCAATATTGATGTCGCCCAGCATGGCGAAGCTTGCCGAGACGCCGCCCATGGTGGGATCGGTCAGCACGGAGATAAACGGGATGCCACGCTTGCTCAAGCGCGCCAGCGCCGCGCTGGTCTTCGCCATTTGCATCAAGGAAAACAGACCTTCCTGCATACGCGCCCCGCCGCTTGCAGAAAAACACACCAAGGGAATTGTGTGCTCCAGACACGTGTTGACGCCGCGCACAAAACGCTCGCCGACCACTGAGCCCATCGACCCGCCCATGAAACGAAACTCGAACGCACACGCTACCACTGGAATAGTTTTGACCTGGCCTTTAATCACCACCAATGCATCTTTCTCACCCGTGTCCTTTTGCGCTTGCGTAATGCGATCTTTGTAGCGCTTGCTGTCGCGGAATTTGAGCGGGTCGAGTGGCATGAGCTCGGCCCCGATTTCCTCACGCGGCTGTTCGTCGAGAAAACTGGTCAGGCGCCGCCGCGCACCGATGCGAACATGATGCGTACACTTGGGGCACACGTCGAGGTTACGCTCCAGTTCAGCCCGGTATAGTACGGCGCTGCATGCTTGGCATTTCGTCCACAAACCTTCTGGCACGGCCTTTTTGGCACCGCCACCCTCGGTACGAATACTGGAAGGCAGTAATTTTTCAAACCAGCTCATGTTGATGTCACCGTCGGTTGCGTCACTTTATTCCCAACTGAAATTGTAGCAGCGTTACCCAGCTGGCGAGACCTTATCCATGGCGTGGCGCATCTGCGCCAGCAGCGCCGCGATCTCCGGCACTATGCTATCTTGTTGCTCAGGCAATTGTCCGGTTAACGCTTCGATACATTCCACCAAGGCGCTACCCACGATGACCGCATCGGCCACAGCGGATACCTGCGCAGCGGTTGCAGCGTCTTTGATGCCAAAGCCGACACCGATAGGAAGCTCTGTAAGCTCGCGAATCTGCGTCAGTTTATTGGCGACTGCAATGACGTCGAGGTGCGCTGCGCCGGTAACACCCTTAACCGAAACATAATAGACAAAGCCGCTCGCCATGGCGCTGATTTGTGCGATGCGTTGCGCGGAACTCGTCGGCGCGATGAGAAAAATTGGCGCGACATTATGCGTGTGCAAACACTCCACAAAATCGGCCGCCTCTTCGGGCGGTAGATCGACGGTCAGCACGCCATCGACCCCGGCCTGCGCCGAAGCCCGGGCAAATTCTGCGTAACCCATAACTTCTACCGGATTAAGATAACCCATCAGCACCACGGGTGTGTGATCATTTTGCACGCGAAACTCACTCACCATCGCTAATACCTGCCGCAGATTTACCCGATGCTTGAGCGCGCGTTCGCTGGCACGCTGAATCACCGGTCCGTCGGCCATCGGGTCGGAAAACGGCACGCCCAGTTCGATGATGTCGGCACCGGCAGCGACCATGGCATGCATCAGCGGCACGGTGATCCGTGGATGCGGATCACCGGCGGTGACAAACGGGATCAAGCCCTTGCGGCCTTGTGTACGTAATTTGGCAAAACAGGCCTGGATGCGATTCGTAACTGCCTCTTTAGGCGCCGTGCATACCCTCTCTTGTTGCGCGCCACTCATACCTTGATACCCTCACGACCCGCTACGGTATGAATATCCTTATCGCCGCGCCCGGAGAGATTCACGATGATGATCTTGTCTTTATCCAAGGTAGGGGCAAGTTTGCTGGCATAGGCAAGCGCATGACTCGATTCCAGGGCGGGCATGATGCCCTCTATACGCGTGAGGTCGTGAAAGGCCTGCAAGGCCTCGTCATCGCTGATGCCGACATAGTGCGCCCGGCCGGTATCTTTAAGCCAGGCGTGTTCGGGGCCGACGCCGGGATAGTCGAGTCCGGCCGAAATAGAGTGGGTTTCGATGATCTGGCCGTCGTCGTCTTCGATAAGATAAGTACGATTACCGTGCAGCACGCCGGGACGACCCTTGCACAATGTCGCTGCGTGGCGTTCGGTGTCCATGCCGTCACCCGCCGCCTCCACGCCAACAATTGCGACATCGGTATCCGCGAGAAACGGATGAAACAGGCCTATCGCATTCGAGCCACCGCCCACGCAGGCGATCAATACATCGGGCAGGCGCCCCGCCTGCTGCAAAATTTGCGCGCGCGCCTCGCGTCCGATAATGGCCTGAAAATCGCGCACCATCATGGGATAGG
>JBDSMM010000050.1:0-4983 GCA_039915825.1 Gammaproteobacteria bacterium
ATGACACCCTGGGCCATCACATCGGGGATCTGCTTTTGCAAAAGCTCGCGCTACGGATGCGTGAGGCGCTGCGCGACTCCGACACCATCGCACGTTTAGGCGGCGATGAGTTTGCGATATTGATGCCTACTATCGAAGATGCCCAGCACGCTGCATTAGCTACGAAAAAATTACTAACGCTGTTGGAAATTCCACTACTGCTGGAAGAGCACTCTCTCACTATTGGCGCGAGCATCGGAATTGCATTGTTTCCCGAGCACGGCAACGATAAAGGGACACTGATGCGCCGTGCCGATATGGCTATGTATTCCGCCAAGCGCACGCATAGTGGCTATGCCATATACCATCTTAGCCTGGATCAGCAATCACCCGAAGAGCGCAGCCTTATTGAGGAGTTACACCGCGCCTGTGAACATAATAAATTTGTTTTATATTTTAAGCCCCAGATTGCGGCACATACAGGCAAGGTAGAAACTATAGAGGCCTTGCTACACTGGCAGCATCCTGGCCGAGGCCTGCTCATGCCCAGCCAATTCATTTCCACTGCTGAAAAGTGCGGGCTGATTAATCCGATCAGTTTGTGGGTTTTACAGGAGGCCGCTAATCAGTGCCGGCGCTGGCAACAGCTCGGATTCGATATTCCGGTCAATATTAGCCTTTCAGATCATTACCTGCAGGATCCGGGCATGCCGCATAGTATCCTCAAGGTGTGGGAGAACAGTGGAATAGACTCCGCATGTCTGGAGCTGGAGATCAGCGAGTCTGCGATTGTGGAGGACCCCGTATATCTCTCGAGTGTTATTCAGCGTCTGCATAATATGGGCGTGCGCATCGTTATCGGTGCATACGGTAGCGCACCTTCCTCGCTGATCTATCTACACGATTTACCGATATATCGCATTAAAATCGATACTTCCCTCATTAGTAATGTTGCCGATAACGATAGCTTCGCGCTTCTGCAAACGACCATTAAACTTGCCCAAGACATGGGTCACACGGTAATAGCAGAAGGTGCAGAAAATGCAGAAATTCAGAAACGCTTGGCAGCTCAAGGTAACGCCAAGGTACGCCACTATCATGTAACGGAGCCACTGGCGGCTGCCGACCTGTTGATTTACCTGCTGAAGACTCAGCAGCCGAGCGCATAACGCTCGGGATTGTGGCACGCGACGCGGTTTTACTTGTTACGAATGCAAGGACGCTACCAAGCGTGTATCTTAGGAAGCGCTATTCGTTGGGAAAAATCCATGGCCAAGCCTCCGAAAATTTCAAAGGATGATATCGAGCTGTTTCGTCGCGAAATTCATAGCGTCACCCCGCTGCATCACGACAAAGTAACGCAACCCCGCAAACATCTGTCTCCCCAGCCCCGGCAAACGCAACTTGAACAAGAGCGCGTACTGCGCGATATGCTCTCGGATTACGACCCTGCCGAGGTAGAGGTGGGTGACGAACTATTGTTCAGTCGTCAGGGACTCCAGCATGGCTTGTTGCGCAAATTACGCCGCGGCCAATTCAGCATCAACAAACAACTCGACCTGCATGGCATGACCGTACCACAAGCACGCGACGCACTAACGCAATTCCTGATGGACTGCCGCGCCGCGAATGCACGCTGCATACGTATCATCCACGGCAAAGGCCATGGCTCCCTTCACAAACAACCCATACTCAAAGGCAAGGTTAATAGCTGGCTGCAACAGCGCGAAGATGTCCTCGCATTCTGCTCCGCCCGTATTGAAGATGGAGGGACAGGTGCGGTGTACGTACTACTGAAGCGAATCTGATACAGGTAGGTGCCCCGTTCCTGGATGTCACACTGCGTTGCTAATTCGTGCGCATGATGCACGCTACTTTTTATTTGAAACTTTTACCCTTCCTCCAACAACACCACAACGTACGCGGCGATACCCTCCTGACGGCCGATGAAGCCCATGCCTTCCGTGGTCGTTGCCTTGATGTTGATGCGATCCATAGTAATACCTGCATCTTCACTCAGGTTTGTCTGCATCGCTTCGATATGAGGCGCTAGTTTTGGTGCTTGCGCTAAAACAGTGATGTCGATGTTTGAAATCGTTAACTTTTTATGGCGAATAAGCGTTACGACATTGCGCAGCAAAATACGACTGTCGATATTATGATATTGCGCGCTCGTATCTGGGAAATGTCTGCCGATATCACCCAAGCCGGCCGCTCCCAGTAAGGCATCGCACAGCGCATGAATCAGCACATCGCCATCCGAATGTGCGGCCAAGCCTCGATCATGAGGAATCGTTACACCCCCAAGTACCAGCTTTCTATCCTGCGCGAAGGCATGGGCATCATAGCCGTGTCCGATTCTCATGCACCAGCCTCCTGCTGTTCCAGATAAAATTGCGCCAACGCCAGATCGGCGAAATGCGTAATCTTGATGTTATCGGCGTGGCCTTCCACCATCATCGGCACCGCGCCGGCCAGCGACATGGCGGCGGCCTCATCGGTGATATTTAATCGTTGTTCAATAGCCTGGCTAAGCGCCTGTGTGAGCGCGGCAAGTTGGAATATTTGCGGGGTTTGGGCGCGCCACAAGTCGTCTCTATTAATTGTCTCCCCGACCTTCCCGGAAGCTGTAACGCGCTTCACAGTATCAGTGACGCGCATACCGAGTAATCCACCATCCGGGTGATTGTTCGTTGTATCTATTAATCTATCAATGTCTGCTTGACGCAAACAAGGGCGTACCGCGTCGTGTACCAGTACCCAATCGTGGGGCCCGGCGAATTCCGTCAGCCTATGCAGTGCATTCAACACGGAATGGCAACGCTCTGCTCCACCCTCGACTGTGATAACCGGTTTTTCCTGCCCGGTAAATTTATTCAATAAATTTTTTCCGTATTGGTCATCAGGCGCAAGCGCCACGACGGCGCCGGCAATTTTACTGTGGGTAAGTAAACGCTGCAGGCTATGCTCAATGACCTCTTTGCCACACAACAACAGATATTGCTTAGGACACACACTACCTACCCGCGTGCCTATACCCGCCGCCGGAATGACTGTCCAGTAGCTAGCCGACATCGTATTGTCGAGGTTTAGAGACAGATAAAATGAAGCGGGCCATGCGAGCTTTGTGGTGAACTGTAAGTGAATGTAGCCTTTTGGATTAAGCTTTTTTGTTGCTGCAATAAATTGTTGCTACGCCCTGTAAACAACTGCATAGAGAGATTCTTCGCTGTGCTAACACTTGTTTAATTTCACGCGTTTTAATCTAACGGTTACCTTATATCATTCACTCTCATCTTGCCACTGCCAGCATTTGAGTTGCCAGTCATCACCCTCTGCTGCAATTGCGCCGGCATAACCTGGCGCGGGAACCACCTCCTGCAATGTCCAGCGCGCAGCTTCACGAGGATCACCCTTTACACTTAGCAATGCCGCCGGCATATGGGGCCGTAATTCAACATCGAACTGATCAAGATCGAGCGACAGCCCCTTCCCCACTGCCTTTATGTAGGCCTCCTTGCGGGTCCAACCGGCATAAAATGCGGTTTGCTGCCCCTGAGGAGGAAGTGAGTGCAACACGGTAATCTCTCGAGGTGAAAAAAATTGCTCGCCAATACGATCATTTGGCAGTAGTGGGCGCATATATTCTACGTCCACACCAACCTCACGCCCGGTGGTAATTGCATACAGGGCGAGGCCGTTGGAATGCGATACGTTAAAACGCAGGTTAGTGCCGCCAAACTGATCGGCCAAAGCCGGCTTTCCGTAGGCGTTGTACAAAAATTGGAGTTCATTTGGAGGCCGGTTCAAATAACGTCCCAATATTAACCGTAACAATCCGCGGGCAACCATAAAATGCTTCCGGTCTATGGAAAAATGAAAGCGTTCTGACCTGGTTATTTCATCAACCGAGAGTAATTTTTGTAAGTCATATTTATAGGCATGATTTAAATCCATGCGCCACAGGTGAATTTCGTTAAAGGGCAACACGGGGCAATCCTGCGAAAAGCGCCACGGAATATACGTTACTGTGAGATCCTCCTCCATAGCGACCATGCGCACGGCCTGTTCAACTAACCAATGATATCTGGTCAGTATTGTCCTCGGGCCTGACGGTTCTGGTTTGATGCGCTAATGCCGTTTCGATGCATGTGTTCAGCTGCTGTGCCAGGATCCGTACGTCGGGATCACGAAAGATAGCGGTGTGATCCGATGGAATGTCATAGGATTGCAGCTCAGGCACCAGCTTGCCCCACACTTCACGGTAGCGGTCATGGTATTGGCTGTCTATATCCTGGGACGCAAAAAACAAGGTTAATTTTCCAGAATAGGGCTGCGCTATATAAGCCTTTTGGGCCCGACTGTTCATGCCGGCGACATACTCCTCTCGCAATACCCTGGGCATAACACCCAACTTTAAACACAGTTGACAGGCTAATCTCTTACTACTTAAGCTAATCTTGCGCTTAACCCTTTCGGTCAGATAACGTCCTTTGTCTTTCATCCCCAGTAGGGCGAGCTTCTCTTTATGGATACGTAATCTTAACCTCTTATCAGACGCTCTCTGTTGATACCCAGCTCCATGAGCTGTTTCTATCAAAGCCAGGAGCGCTACCTGCTGGCCCCGCGCCTGTAATTGTTGAGCAACTTCATAGGCTATAAAGCCACCTATGCAATCGCCACCTATATAATAAGGGCCTTCTGGTTGGACCTTGCTGATTTCCAGCACATAATCAGCAGCAATATCTTCAATGCGCGTCTTTGCTACACCCTCCGTCAGCGCGTGGGAATGCAACGCGTAAACGGGTTGATCCTCCCCCAGGTGACGTGCGATCTGGCGCATGCCGAACAGATTACTTCCGCTACCACCGGGTACACAAAAAAACGGCGGCCGTGATCCGGCCGGTTGAATGGCCACGAGCGCGGAATAATCAGGTGCACTCCAACCTTTCTCGCGTAGCAATACGGCCAATTGCTCAACCGTCGGCGCCTGAAACAGGCTGG
>JBDSMM010000057.1:0-3804 GCA_039915825.1 Gammaproteobacteria bacterium
GCCACGTCACGGATAAAGCTGACGCCCTCGGGGTTGTAAGGTCGCAGTGTAATCACCAGCCAGGCCCGGCAGTGCGCAGTGGCAACCAACTGCTGCCGACAGATGGCACCGTTATTCTGCATCTGCACATCAATACGCGAGATCAGCGACATAGTGGCCGTTTGCGTCTGGGTAATCACCGCGACCCCGGCACTGATGTCCAGCGCTTGCACAGATGTTTTCGATTGCGAGGGAATCAATTCTTCGCCATCGTCGGTAATCACCCAGGCATCCAGTGACCAGCCGTCCCAAAACGGCGTTAGCAGGCCGCGCGGATCTACAATTGGCAGTGCATCACAGTCGGGCAGACCGACGGCCGTCCAGTTGCGATGTGACAGATTGACGTGGGTAATGGAGAATGCGCGCGGTATGAAGGCATCGTCTTTGGGGTCGAATTGACGCTCAATCCAGTACGGCCAAACCCAGTCGAGGTTGTGCTGAATTGCGCCGGTATTGATCAGGCCGCGTGCGTGGAAGACCACACCGGCGCGCAACAACTCTAAGGGTTCGCCGACCTCGGAGGGTTGCGCGAAACCGCGCAGCCGTGACAACAGTAGAATGGGATCGATAAATCCCTGGGCCTGAGCCACGCGCCGTACTATATATCTCCAGGGCAACCATTTCAGCCACATCTTCAAATTCCTTTATGAGGATGGTGAACAGACAGCGGCACAGTATAGGGTCAACCGATGATTAGAGCAGTAGCCCCACAGACCCGCTTTCCTACCACTGCCTAAACGCCAGGAACAATAAGCGCTTTTACGAAACCATTTGTGGAAGACTATAAACGAATGATTCCTCGGCAGGCAGGGGCCTTCCTATAAAGTAACCCTGCGCATAGTCTACCTGCATTTTTTCAAGCAGGGAGAGCGTGGCTACGTTTTCTACAAACTCGGCCGTGGTCTTCTTGCCGAATCCCTTGGCTACATCGCACAAGGCCTTGACCAGGATTTGATCGTCGGGATTTTCGGCCAAATGCTGGATAAATGAGCCGTCGATCTTTACATAATCGACCGGCAGTTGCCGCAGGTAATAGAAGGAGGAGAAGCCCACGCCAAAATCATCCAGTGCAAAACTGCATCCGAGGGCCTTTATAGATTCCATAAGTTTGCGCGCGGCGACTATATCAGCTAATGCCGCCGTCTCGGTTATTTCAAAAATAAAACTCTTCGGATTCGCGCCATAATAGGCGAGGGTTTCTGCCAGGACTGATAATAATTGAGGGTCGTTAAATGCGAGACCGGACAAATTGATAGAGAAACAAATATTGCGCCCTTGCTGGGAGAGTTCCGCAGCCTGGGCGATAGCCTTGCGCAAAACCATGTGATCAATGGCATGGATAAGACCGGTATGTTCCGCCGCGGCTATAAAGGTGGCAGGGGCAATAACTGTTCCATCTTCTTCGAGCATGCGTAGCAGCACTTCGTAGTGATAAATAGCCTTGCTGCGGACATCCATAATCGGCTGGAAGTAGAGCACGAAGCGGTCATGCACGAGCGAATGTTCAATTTTCTCTTTCCAGTACACGAGTTTTTGCATGCGCTCGCGGCTCAGATCCTGGGCAGAAAATACATGCCAGCCGTTGCGGCCCGCTGCCTTGGCCTGATACATGGCGAGATCGGCAATAGCCAATAACTCTTGCACATTTTTTCCATGTTCTGGAAAAAGCGCAATGCCAATGCTCGCGGAGGCCTTGTGAACCCGGCCATTTACCGTAAGATTTGCTTCGTCCAAACTTGCAAGAATCTTTTCCGCCACGACAATCGCCCCTTCCGGGGTCGCCTGGGGCAATATCAGGGCGAACTCATCCCCGCCCAAACGTGCGACCACATCGGTGGTACGGATGATCCTCAATAAAATTTGCGCCACCATTTTAAGTAAAGTGTCGCCCGCCTGATGCCCGCTCGTATCATTAATGTATTTGAACTGGTCCAGGTCAAAGAATAGCAACGCACCGGTGTATTGATAACGCGTCGCCAGGCCTAGAAGGCGCTCCAATTCTTCCTGGAAGCGCCGCCGGTTGAATAAATCCGTGAGCGGGTCATGATCCGCCAGCCAGGCCAAGCGGCCTTCTACGTGTTTATGCTCAGTAATATCCAGGCCAACCGATAATACTGCCGGGTCATCTGCGGAGCGTTGTGTAAGCCGGGAATGCAGCCAGATTATATGGCGTACCGAGCCATCCTTGCAGAGCGTGGCTGCCTCGTGACGAAGTTGATCCCGTTGCGCATGCTGTATTTCCCCTAGCAGCGCAGGCAGATTCTGCGTATCGTCTGCGGTGGAAAGAAGCTCAATGAAAGACTTGCCTTGCAAATCTTGTTCTGTGTACTGGATAACAGTTTCGGCGTAATTATTAAGCGTGAGAATTTCGCCGCTGGCACTTTGCGTAAGTACGATTACTTGTGCGGTATTAAGCAGATTTTTAATAAAGTCCCTTTCCTGGCCCAATTCGTCCATCTGCCTGGCCAGGATCTTTGTTCTATCGGTAACCTGCTGCTCAAGCTCTTCTAGTTGATGAGAGAGCGCTATGCCAGTATCGTCGAGCATGTCAATTTCGTCTTTTAGCCACTGCTTGTGGCCAAAACGAGCGAGTGATAGGCGGAAATCCTCAAAGCGGCCCTGAGCCAGCAGGGGTAGGGTAAATACGATGTGCCGTAGCCGTGAAAGCGGTCTTGAAAGGATGACAAACAGCAGGATTTCAGAAAGTATGAGGCCCAGCAGCCCTGCCCCCAGATTTTGCAGGGTCGACTTACGAATCGTACTGACAGCTGAAGTGATATCGCTGATAGCTACCAAACGGGGTTTATCGAGTGGACCAAAGCCCTGTAGTGGTAACAATCTTACTTGATAGTAATGTTCGTCTTGGTAGAACTGGACGCCGGTTGACAATTTGCTGAGGTCGGGATATTCCTGCGAAACTTTAGTGAGAATTGCGATATTTTTGTCACGGTTGGTAAGCGCTGTTACGCGGGCGTTCCAATTAGAAATTTGTGCTGCCGGGCTTCCAGCAGGCACCAGGTCGCTTTGCTCGATAAGCAAGCCAATATCCGTGTCCGAGATTCTTTTGTAGCCTACTGCGGCGTCGACAAGTGAAGTTCCGAGGACTACAACACCCGCACTGTCACCCGCTACCAGTAAAGGCTCCACCGCGTACTGCACACAGTTCGCATCGCAATTCAGTGGGCTAAGGGGAAGTTCCTGCTGATTAACTTCACTAACCCAATTCTGCATTGCAACAATTTCATTAGGTGCGGCGTCTCCCCAACTGGCCAAGAGTTCATTCGACGTATTGTAAAAGCGCGCGACTTCTATTCCGTTGTGAAGTTGTAATAGGGCCCAGTGCTGGTCAAATGCGTGGACGATGCCGGGTTTGTTACTCGTGAGCAGGGCGGTGTCCATGTTTTCCAAGAGCGGAATCGTTCTCCCAAGTTGATGCAGCTTTTGGGAATTCTGATCAATCAGACCTTGCATTTCTTTAGCATAAAGCTGGTGTTGATCTTCACCTTGGTCTGCGAACTGTTCTACCAGATTGAAATAGCTGATCGCACAGAAGAAAACTACAACACCCAACAAGATCAGGCTGGTTAACAGCGTGATCTTCCACTTTAAGCTTAAAAAGTTGGGCGAATCAGGATTGACGCTGCCTTTAATCCCTGCCGGATCTTTTGTGGCTACATGTTTAGCCATGCTTGACACTTAGAAACGATATGAAGCAAGAACCGCAAAGAGATCCCAGTTTTGGGTCGTTTCGGCAAGGTTAGGATT
>JBDSMM010000068.1:0-6566 GCA_039915825.1 Gammaproteobacteria bacterium
GAGGAGCAGGCCAACCAGATGCTCAGGAAAGCTGCCGGTGATCAGTCGATGAGCCTGGAAGATCTTGAGAACATGTCGGATGCCGATCTTGAGGCACTGGCACGCAAGGCCGCCCCGCAACAATAACGGAGAGATGCGCTCGGAGCTGGGTACGAGAAATGGCTTTCATCGAGCGAACTAGACGAAATAAAAATTCAGTATCAAAAGCGTCACCTCTTGGCTCATCAAGAAGGGCATTGTTGACGAGCGGTACGTTAAAAGCTCCGGCGATGCGAGTTACAAAGTTGGCCAGCGGCTTGTTGCTTCAACCGCCGATGTTGAGTCTCTATTGAAGCTACTTGGAAAGTTGGGCCAAGGGTTGAAAGTCACCTGTGGGCGGGCATAACAAATCGTTGCAAGGGAGCCCAAAGATGCGTGGTAAAAACGAGCGCAGTGATGGCGCTAGACGCGCGTCCACCAACGGGCCGCGCGTTGGCCGATCTTCGGTTGTCCGGCGCTGCGCGCCGTTCAACTCTCATTCGAGCGGTCACCGCTTCGCAGCTGCGCCCCTCTCGCCGAGCATCGTAAGCTTTGCTTACGCCCCCCGACTCGGGGGTGCCGCTCAACTCGCGGCCCGTTATATTCATTAACCCAAAAAAGGAGAAATTATGAAAACGATAGAAGCAATACGTTCACGTCGAAGTATCAAAAATTTTGATGCAAGTCACGTTATGTCCGCTGAAGAAGCGAACGAGATTTTGTCGTTAGCTATTCTTGCACCAACAGCCTTCAATATCCAGAACTGGCGTTTTGTAGTAGTGGATGATACTGACTTGAGGAAGAAGATCCGGGAAGTGGCCTGGGATCAATCACAAGTGACCGATACATCATTGTTTATCGTGCTTTGTGCAGATCTGAAGTCATGGGAAAAGGAACCTGGGCGTTATTGGGTCAATGCACCAAAAGAGGTTCAGGAGTTTATGCTTCCAGCTATAGACAATTACTATCGAGACAAGGAGCAGGTGCAACGAGACGAGGCAATGCGTTCGTGTGGCATTGCTGCACAAACAATTATGCTTGCCGCAAAGTCGTTGGGGTATGAGTCCTGTCCCATGGATGGTTTCGATTTTGAGAAGGTTGCGCAGTTGATTCACCTTCCAGATGATCATGTAATTGCTATGTTTGTGGCAATTGGAAAAGGCACGAAAGATGCGTGGTCACGACCAGGGCAGCTCAGCCTAAATGATGTGGTCATCAAAAATATGTTTGATTAATAACATAACAAGGCGCTCGTGCATGACGCAGGCGAAAAACCGCCTGCGCCCCACAGCTAAATTGTTGGTCGGCGCGCAGCGCCACGAAGTGCGCAGTCCAATATAAGTGAGAAGTGAGCCTAGAGATGCGTGGTAAAAACGAGCGTAGTGATGCGCTAGACGCATGCCCACCAACGGGCCGCGCGTTGGCCGATCTTCGGTTGTCCGGCGCTGCGCGCCGTTCAACTCTCATTCGAGCGGTCACCGACTCGGGGGTGCCGCTCAACTCGCGGCCCGTTATACGTCTCAGGAACCATCTGTATGAGCGATAGTTGTCCGATTTGTAATGCGTCCTTGCTGGCGCAACCTTCAAATTCTGGGGGAAAGGATGCGACGCAATTCGCGTGTCCACGATGCGGACGATTTGTTCTCACTGGCACATTGATCGCAACACTGCCGCACACACTTGCCTCAACTCCTGATGCCGCTGCAAAGTTAAGTCACGCACTACGCCGAGCGCAGGAAGTGAATTCAGAAGTCTCCTTCTCCACGTCGACAATCGAAGAGGTCTTGCTGCGTCCGCTCCCGCGACCGCAGGAGCAAGCCGACTTGCTTGTCCGCTGGTTGGCCCTCAATCTTCCAGGTCCTGGCGAACTTGTAGACATTTCTCCTGAAACACACGCAGGCATAGTTGGAGCCAAATCAGATAGCGGTTTCGCCCTTGTACTCGATCATCTTTTCTCTGTTGGGCTATTGACGGGGCATCAGTTAAAGACCATTGGCGCGCAGGGCCGTGCAAAGGCAACCCTTTCATTCGAAGGTTGGGCGTACTACGAAGATCTTGCCAAAGGAAGCATCGCATATCGAAAAGCCTTCATGGCCATGAAGTTCGGCGACCCCGACTTGGAGAGAATCCTACGGGACGTCTTTAAGCCCGCAGCCAAACTGGCCGGTTTTGATCTATTCAAACTTGACGATGTTCCAAAGGCAGGTCTGATCGATGATCGCCTCAGAGTTGAAATCCAGAGTTCTGACTTCTTGGTGGCAGACCTGACTCACGACAACCTTGGCGCTTACTGGGAGGCTGGCTACGCCGAAGGACTTGGTAAGCCGGTCATCTACACGTGCGAGCGAAGTAAGTTTGAGGCAACAAAGACGCATTTCGACACTAACCATCATCTGACAATTGTTTGGGACCTAGCCAGTCCCGACGACGCTGCTGAAGCGTTGAAGGCCACCATTCGTGCCACGCTACCCCAACTTGCGAAGCAACGTGATGGCGACGTATAACCCGGCAGTCCACACGGACGTTGCGCGATGAAGCCGCGCAGCGCCGGTAAACGTTGGGCCTGAGCATGAAGCACTATCGAGTCTTAACGAGCGTTCTATGCGGACTAGTAGGCTGGTCAAGCCTATTCGTGCACAGCGCCATAAAGAGTCAGATGATAGATCGTCTTTCTGAAACTGACGTATACACCCTTAGCAAAGTTCAGGCATATTCAATCTTCTTCAGCCTATCGCTATCCATGGCGGCCTTTGGCGCCGCTGGTGTTTGGCTTTTGCTGCATTCAAAAATGGAATCCAGCTTACTTCTACGCATTATTGCTTGGCCCCTCAACGTCAGTTGCGGTATGGCTTTAGTTCTGGTCTGGATGGTGTCCTTTGCAGAGCACTAATCCTCTGGGAAAATGGCCCAACCAGGTGCTGCAGCCGTCGCGGCTCGGCTTAATTCTGGCGTTGGTCGGCGCGCAGCGCCACGAAGTGCGCAGTCCACTTTAAGTAACAAGGGAGCCTAGAGATGCGCGGTAAAAACAAGCGCAGTGATGGCGCTAGACGCGCGCCCACCAACGGGCCGAAAGTTGGCCCATCTTCAGTTGTCCGGCGTTGCGCGCCGTCCAACTCTCATTCGAGTGGACACCGACTCGGGGATGCCGCTCAATTCGCGGCCCGTTAGGCGCTTATGATTATGTTAGCTTCACTGAAAGCCAAGGCTAAGCTGCTTAAGCAACACACCCTCACGGTGTACTTCGCAGCGCGTGACCCGCGCACGCCTTTTCTTGTGCGGGCTTTAGCGGTTCTCGTTGCTGCGTATGCCCTTAGCCCCATTGACCTCATCCCAGATTTTATTCCGGTCATTGGCTACCTCGATGACCTGCTGTTAGTGCCGCTTGGCTTGGCATTGGTTGTCCGTCTTACTCCACCAGAGGTTTTAGAGTCCGCTCGGGCGAAGGCCCAGCTGGCGGCCAGCCGCCCCGTCAGCTATGGCGCAGCAGCATTTTTTGTTGCGTTGTGGCTCATTGCATTGTGGGTAGTTGCAAGCTGGGTGCTCCCTGTCGTACGCCCCTAACATTGCGTTCGAGAGGGACGCTAACCTTCCCCCAACACGTTGACACCTCCACCTAACCCAACGGAGGTGTTTTATGGGCAAATCAAGCTTGCCAAAAGTGCATCGTTACAGCCTGCAGTTCAAGGCCACCGCAGTACGTTTAAGTGCCGCGCTATATTCCTTTCTATAATCGCAGTAGAATCCACTCGTCTCTAAACTACGTGTCACCCCTAGCATATGAAAATCAGTTGGCTTGATCGGGTGTCAATTTTATTGGGGGAAGATTCCTCCGCAAAAGCCGCGTGCCGTTCAACTTAAACATTAGGCCCAGCCATGCTAAATAAAAAGAAACAATCATGTCGTTAGGCCCGGTGATGATGGACTTGGCGGGGCCAGAACTGTCGGCGGCGGAGCGCGACATGCTGCGCCATCCGCTGGTCGGGGCGGTAATTTTGTTCAGCCGCAATTATGTTTCCCCGGAACAGATTGAGGCACTTGTCAAAGAGATACACGAGTTACGTGAGCCGCGCCTGCTGGTGGCGGTTGATCATGAAGGCGGACGCGTGCAGCGGTTCCGCGAGGGTTTCAGCCGTCTGCCACCCGTACGGCAATTGGGGACGATTTATGACAGCAGTCAACAACTTGCCAAGCGCCTCGCCGAGACGTGTGGCTGGTTGATGGCGAGCGAACTGCGCGCGGTGGGCATTGATTTCAGTTTTGCCCCGGTGCTGGATGTGGATCGTGGCATCAGCCAGGTAATCGGTGACCGCGCATTTCACACTAATCCGCAGGCGCTCGCTGACCTCGCGCATTCGTACATGATAGGCATGAAGCACGCGGGCATGGCCGCTACCGGCAAGCATTTCCCCGGCCACGGTGGAGTCGAGGCGGATTCGCACACCGCGATCCCGATTGATGAGCGCCGCTATGAGGATATCTACGCCGAAGATATCCTGCCCTTTGAGCGCATGATCCATTACGGCTTGGCCGCGATTATGCCGGCACACGTTATCTATCTGAATGTCGATCCGCATCCCGCAGGTTTTTCGCCGTTCTGGATGCGTGAGGTGCTGCGCGGCCGGCTCGAATTTCAGGGCGCCATCTTCAGCGATGATTTGAGTATGGAAGGTGCGAGCGTGGCGGGCAATTTTATGGAACGCGCCGAAGCCGCGCTGCATGCAGGCTGTGACATGGTATTGGTCTGCAATAACCCGGAGGCGGCGGCTCAAGTACTTGATGGGCTAGGCGATTATAACGACCCGGTAGCATACATGCGCCTGGTGCGTATGCGTGGGCGCGGCCAGACCAGCCGCGTTCAACTGCAACACAACCCGGCGTGGACGCAGGCCATCAAGGCCGTCAATACATTGGTTGCAGATGCGGCTAGCGGTGAAAATTTAACCCTTCTATAATCCCGGCTCCTTCCTTAAAAATAATTACTCGATAATGTCCATTACTGCGCAACAAGCCCGCGAAGTTTACGAGCAGGCCGATCTTCTTTATTCAGAACATCAGGTCGAAGCAGCGCTCACGCGCATGGCCGCTGCTATTTCGGCCCGGCTTAGCAACAGCAATCCCTTGGTGCTGTGTGTCATGACGGGCGGCATGGTCACCACAGGCAAGCTGCTGACCCAGCTTGATTTTCCCTTGCAAGTTGATTACATCCACGTTACGCGTTACCGCGGCGCGACGCTCGGTGGCGAACTGCAGTGGGTGGCGAGGCCCGCGTGCTCGCCGCAGGATCGCGTGATAATAGTGATCGACGATATTCTCGACGAGGGTGTGACGCTCGCGGCCATTATTGACGAGTTCCGCGAGTTGGGTGCGCGTGAGGTTTATAGCGCGGTACTGGTAGACAAGCTGCATGAACGCAAGCATGACGTGCAGGCCGATTTCGTGGGCTTGATGGTGGAAGATCGCTACGTGTTCGGCTACGGTATGGACTATCACGGTTATCTGCGCAATGCGCCTGGTATTTATGCAGTAAAACAGGGGGTTAAAGAATAAACATGACGGAACTTGCGATCATCGGTGGCACCGGGCTGCGCTCGTTAAAGACACTGGAAATAACACATCGGGAAATGGTGCATACGCCTTACGGTGAACCCTCCGGCCCGCTGACGCACGGAACTTTGTACGGCAAGAAAGTGGTATTCCTGCCACGCCATGGTTCCGGCCATTCGATTCCGCCGCACGAAATTAATTACCGCGCGAATCTGTGGGCGCTCAAACAGATTGGCGTGAGCAATGTCATTGCCGTGGCCGCCGTTGGCGGTATCCGTGAAGACTTGGCACCCGGCCGATTGGTCATCCCCGACCAGATTATTGATTACACCTGGTCACGCGCGCATACCTTTGTGGAGGTCACCCAAGGCCCGGTTATCCATATCGATTTCACCTTTCCTTACAGCCGGGAATTACGCGAGATACTCATGCAAGCCTGCCAACTGGCCGAATTGGATGTGAGTTGCGATGCAACTTACGGGGCAACGCAAGGCCCGCGTCTTGAAACCGCCGCAGAAATCGACCGCATGGAGCGTGACGGTTGCGATATCGTGGGTATGACGGGCATGCCCGAAGCCGTGTTGGCGCGAGAGATCGGCCTGGAGTACGCGACCTGCGCCGTAGTGGCGAACCTCGCGGCGGGCCGAGGTAATGGCAGTATCTCGATGCAGGAAATCGATGTTCATTTAAAATCAGGAATGAGCAAGGTACGCAAATTGCTCGAATATGTCATTCCACTGATTTAAGGCTTCTTCAGTGGATGTGTCAGTAGAATTTATAGACGCTAAGCGGGGCAATATCTATGGCTGTTAAAACCGTTCTGCGCATGGGCCATCCATTGCTGTTGCAAAAGGCCGAACTTGTTACCGAGTTCAATACTCCGGTTCTGGACACGTTGCTTGAAGACATGTTCGATACCATGGCTGAGCGCAACGGGGCAGGATTGGCTGCGCCGCAAATCGGCGTGGGGTTAAGCGTGGTCATCTTCGGTGTCGAGAGCAATC
>JBDSMM010000074.1:0-20899 GCA_039915825.1 Gammaproteobacteria bacterium
CGATCGACAACCTTACTGGGGGGGCGGGTAATGATGTCCTGATTGGCGGTGGGGGCGCGGATGTACTCATCGGCGGGGGGGGCAGCGACACCATCACCTATCAGACCACCGGCACTATCCACGGTGATGCGGCATCGGCCACGGCCGGCACCAACAGCGATACGCTGGTACTCAATCAAGCCGCCACGATTAATCTGTCCCTGCTCGATCAGGACGGTACTGGCGGAGCCACGCTAACCGGGTTCGAGAACGTCAATGCCGCCGGTTCGTCAGGTTCCGTTACTCTCACGGGTTCGAGCGGCGCCAATATCCTCACGGGCGGCGCAGGCAATGACCAAATATCCGGCGGCGAAGGCGATGATACCCTACGGGGAGGTGGCGGCAGCGATGTCCTGTTAGGTGGCGGCGGCAGCGACATCCTGGTGTACGATGCCACTGATCTCTCGGGCACAGCTACCCTTGTCTACGATGGCGGCCTGGACACCGATACCTTGCGCTTCGATGGCGCCGGGCAGTTGCTGGATCTGACCGCTATCGCCTTTGATAAGATCACCGGCATCGAGAATATCGCTCTTAATGGCACCGGCAACAATACGCTGACTCTCAATGTACAAGACGTGCTCGATTTATCCGGTACTACAGACCAGTTAATCGTGTTGGGGAATGCGGGCGATGTTGTTAACAGCACCGGCCAGGGCTGGGTTGCGGGTTCGAATGTACTGTTAAATGGGGAAACATACGCGAGCTACACCAATGGTTTTGCGAGCTTGCTGGTCGATACGGACATTACCCGTAATATTTCCTAATTACTGCTGCCTACTCAAAGCAAGCCCGGTCTGCCACGCCGGGCTCTATTTTCATTGCCGAGAGTAAATCTTAGTCTGTAGTGGGATAGTTCCGATCACACTATGTCATTGTGTTAAATGCCCTTACCCCAATGCTTGTTAATCTCCTTTTCTAAAATTTCTCCGCTAGTTCATTCTCCCTATTAATCTTAACGCCTGGAATACGGCCTTAGCTACGCATAAGATCGGGTTGTGCAACAGCAATGGATAGCCTGTGTAAACTTGTATCGAGCAGGTAATTTATGTATCTTGGCGCGAAACTTGCGAACGTAGTCGTCAGGAAGCAACGCTAATGCTCTTATTATCCGGAAGTTATGCAATGCCTGTAGTGAATTGATTATTTTGAATGGGGGCCGAAAGTGAAGTTGGTAAAACGAGCGCTCACTGCTGCACCATTGGTTTTGATTTATTGCGCTGCTCCCCCCGTGTTTGCAGTGACCCTTCAGGATGCCGTTAAGGAAACTCTGGCCACCAATCCCACGATTCAGGCGGCCATTGCCCAGCGTAACTCACGGGAAGGGGAGCTGCAGCAAGCGCGTGCCGGCTATAAACCCACGATAGATTTAACGGCCAGTATTGGGTATGGCAGCGCGGATAATTCATCCACGCAATCAAGTGCTAGTGAGACCCATTCACGCAGCGAGAGCGCAATAAACCTGCGCCAAATGATCTTCGATGGTTTCGCTACCCGCAGTGAGGTAGCCAGGCAAACCGAACGCATTAACTCGGCAGCCTACGCGGTTTACGGCACGGCGGAAAATACCGGATTACGCGCTACCGAGGTGTATTTGAATGTGCTGCGCCAGGAAGAATTGGTAAAACTTGCTACGGACAATCTTGCCACCCACGAGCGGATTGCGGATCAGATTATCCTGCGCGCCGATGCGGGCGTTGGGCGCAAGTCGGATCAAAACCAGGTGGAAGGCCGCCGCGCGTTGGCCACTTCCAATCTCATCTCGGCACAAACGAATTTAACTGACGCGCGGACAAATTATCAGCGCGTTATCGGCAATCTTCCCGGCGCCGGGGACGAGCTGGAGAAGCCTGAATTTAATGAGAGTGTGCTGCCGGCTACCGTGGACGATGCTGTACAGCAGGCAGTGGCGGGCAATCCGACGCTGAAATCCTCGCTGGCTGATGTCGAGGCCACCATTGCGCAACATAAGGGTACCAAATCTACCTTATATCCCCGTTTCGATCTAGAGATAGGAGAGACCTGGAGCAGCGGTGCAAACGGTATTGATGGCAACAATAACGACGCCAGCGCCTTGATCCGTATGCGTTATAACCTTTACCGGGGCGGCGCCGATGTGGCGAAGAGCGCGCAGGCCGCTAATCTGGTCAGTGAGGCGCAAGAGATTAGTAATAATACTTATCGACAGGTGGTCGAGAGCATGCGCCTGTCCTGGAACGCCTACGAGGCGATAGAAACGCAACTTGTGTATCTCCGGCAACACGTGGAATCTACCAGCAAAACGCGCGAGGCGTACGCGAAGCAATTCAATATCGGCCAGCGCAGTCTGCTGGATTTACTGGATTCCGAGAATGAGCTGTTTTCGGCAGCGCGTGCCGTTATTACGGCGGAGTACGACAAGGCGTTTGCGCAATACCGGATTATGACTGCCATGGGCAAACTTCTAGAGCAGCTTGGCCTTGCCTTGCCGGAAGAGACTCAACCCATCAGCCGTAATTAATAGTGGCTGGTGACTATTTCCATCCTTTCCGGGGTTGGGTAGACTCTAAGCAGCCCATAGAGTAAAGCCTGAATAGTTAATTGAGATCTCACAATTCCATAGTCTTTCAGTTTATCAAATGCCGAGTCACGCCCTCGGCACATAACAGATAACCTTCCGGCGTGTGCAAGACGCTATTGCGTAACCAAGAATAACGGGGCACATCCGTTAGATACTTGAATCGAGGCATATGCACCCCACTAGCTCAGCGCTAAAGCAAGTATTGCGGCAAGCACCGTGAATTGGCTGAACCCCAGAAAATCGTTGCGCCTGAAGTTGGTGTTGGGCAGCTTGGTTGTGCAGATCATTATTTTAACGCTGCTGGTAGCGAACAGCGTGCGGCTGATTGAAAACAGCTTGATTGAACAGGCCCAGGTACGCCTGGGCGAGATTGCGGGCTTGCTCAATGCCTCGCTTGCCGCGCCCCTGGCACAAAGAAATTACGCCACACTGAGCGATGTGCTTAATGAGAACCGGCGCAAAAACGGTATCGTCTATCTCGTGTTGTTCGATGCAGATGAGAGAATCGTCAGCGCGGCAGGATGGGACACAAACCAACCGTTACCCCGGCTGGACTCTCGTATCGCTTACCACGATGATGATCTACCTCCCCGGTTTGACACCAAGATTACTGTTAGCATCGGCGAACGTGACTACGGCACGCTACGTTATGGAATTTCTACCCGCTTTTTAACAGATGCCAGATCGCGTTTCATCAAGGAGAGTTTTTTAATCGCCTTGGCCGCGGTCGGTTTATCAACCCTGCTGCTGACACTGCTGGGCTATTGGCTGACACGTCATTTGAAGGAGCTGATGCGGGCCGGTGAAGCCGTTACCGCAGGTAATTTCGACATTCGCGTGCCGGTTAGAACACGCGACGAGATAGGCCAGCTCACTACCACATTTAATAATATGGCGGCAGCCGTGCGCAAGCGCGTGGAAGAGCTCAGCGAGGGCGAAGCAAAGTTTCATGCGATCGCAGACTATACCTATGGCTGGGAAAACTGGTACTCACCCGGCGGTAAATTAATCTGGGTTAATGCCTCCGTAGAACGCATTACCGGCTATACCCCCGCAGAGTGTCTGCAGATGCACAATTTCCCTTTGCCCATTATTTTTCCGGAAGACTATCCAAAGGTAAGCGCGGAGTTTAAACGCGCCAGCCGCGGAAGTGTAACCAATGATTTTGAGTACCGCATTATTCACAAGCAAGGTGCAGTCTTGTGGGTGTCCGCCAGTTGGCAGCCGATTTACGGCCAGCAAGGCAAAAATCTGGGGTTGCGTAGCAGTGTGCGCGATATTTATGAACGTAAACAGATGGAGCAGATGCTGGAAGGAAAGGTTAGCGAACTGACGCGATCTGAGGACATGCAACGCCGTTTTTTGATGCAGGCGCAGCAAGAGCATGCGCGGCTGACATCGTTATTGTCGGTAATGAATATTGGCATTTTGTTCGTTAGTGTCGATAACCGTGTGGTGTATTACAACCCGGCATTTCTGCTTATCTGGACGATCTCTGCCGAGACTGCATTGATCGGTGAGCCGGCGACAGAAATTCTCAATGGTTCATCCAAGTTGCTTATCAAACCTGAGCATTTCACCAAACATATCGCACACATCCTGAATGCCACTCAAGACAGTGACAGCTTTGAAATTCCCATGACCGATGGGCGCGTGGTAACGCAACTTTCTTATGTGGTGCGCGACGAACAGGAATCTTTTATCGGGCACTTATGGGTCTATGAAGACATCACGCGCGAACGGCAAACCGCCGAGCAATTAAACTATCTTGCCGAACACGATTCATTAACGGGTTTATATAACCGCCACCGCTTTCAGGATGATCTTGAACGCGCAATTGTGGGTGCCGAGCGAGGCAATTCCAGTATAGCGCTATTGTTTTTCGATTTAGACGGATTCAAGCATGTCAATGATACCTTCGGCCATGGTGCCGGAGACACCATATTAATCCGCGTTGCTAATGAAATGTCCACATTGGTACGCCGCAATGAAATCCTGGGTCGTTTGGGAGGCGATGAGTTTGCGATATTGGCCGCAGGCGTGACTGTGGATCAAGCCGAAGCCCTGGCTGAACGCATTATCCACGCGGTTGGGCAAATATCATTTTGCCTGGGTGAAAAAACGGTGAGTCTTACCGCCAGTGTGGGCATCGCGATTTCTCCACAGCACGCCACGGCTGCGGAAGAACTCATTGCCCACGCCGACACGGCTATGTATCGCGCCAAGGAAGCCGGTAAAAACACTTGGCGCGTTTATAGTCAGGATCTGGACAACGCACATCAAATAGTTAGCCATCTGCTCTGGAATGACCGCATCACGCATGCGCTGGAAAATAATTTGCTGAGGCTACATTTTCAGGGTATTTACCATGCCAGGGATAGCTCGCTCTGTTATCTTGAAGTGCTGGTGCGCATGGTTGATGAAGAGAATATCGAGCAGCTTATTATGCCGGATCGCTTTATTCCATTCGCCGAAAAAAGTGGAAAAATTTTAGAAATTGATCGTTGGGTTATACACGAAACCATTGCCTTGCTGGCAAGCTCGGATAATATTCTGCCGCTCGCGGTGAACCTGTCCGGACGTTCATTCGATGATCCTTCACTTTCGCATTACATCCACGCGCAATTGCAGCATTATAAAGTCGCTGCAAACCGCCTGCATATTGAGCTGACCGAAACTGCTGCCATATCCGATCTGCAGGATGCCCAGCGTCTGATTGAAGCGTTGCACCGGATTGGTTGCACGGTGAGCCTGGATGATTTTGGTGCGGGCTTCTCATCCTTTACCTATCTTAGGCATCTCGAGGCCGATATCCTGAAAATCGACGGTTCATTCATCCGCAACTTACCGAACGATTCCGACAACCAGGTATTTGTTAAAGCCCTGGTCGATATCGCGCACGGGCTTGACAAAATCACCGTCGCAGAATTTGTTGACAGTGCCGAGACGCTGGAAATCTTGCAAAGATTTGGCATAGATATGGTGCAAGGTTATTACCTGGATGTGCCCCGCGCCGATCATTGGGCTATCAAACAAGCGAAGTCTAGCGAAGACCAGGCTATTGCTTTAGCACCCAAACCTCTTTAAGTGCTTAGAAATAATCATTATTTTCCAACCTCCTAATTAGGTTGGGACATCCTCGAAACCGCAACGCCCGCCCTTGAGCTATTGGCTCATTTTTTGCTTAATTGTTAATACCATACCTTTATTGCAAGGAGAATCTTTCCCAGCATGAAATAAAGAGCCTAAGAGCATAAATGCCAGGCAAAACAAATGGCAAAGCAGAAAAATAATTTGAGCTAAACCGCAATATCTAAGTAATAAAATAAAAGGGCGGGGGGGTAGATGCAAAATGTACGCTACTGGTGAAATCATTGCGCGAAAACGTTATCAGGAAGCAGCCCTGCCTGAAAACGAAACCGCCAGGTTGGCTACCTTGCGTCATCATGGCGTTCTCGACACAGCACCGGATACGACGCTTGATACGCTGACCCGTGCTGCAGCCCGCCTCTGTGGCACGCCGATCGCCCTGATCACTCTGGTGGACGCCAACCGCCAGTGGTTCAAATCCAAAGTAGGTCTGGACGTGTCCGAAACGACGCGCGATATCTCCTTTTGTGCGCATGCCATACTGCAGCATGATGTTTTCATTGTTCCCGATGCCTTGGCGGATGTCCGCTTTGCCGAAAATCCACTGGTGTTATTTGAGCCCAAAATACGATTTTATGCGGGTGCACCGCTCATAACGTCTGAAGGATACGTGCTGGGAACGTTGTGCGTCATAGATCAACAACCACGGCAGCTTAAATCGGAGCAGATTACTATCCTGCCAAGCCTGGCGGATGCAGTAATGTCGTACCTTGAACTGCAACTTAAGGGGAAGGAGTTTGACCCCAGTCTGTTGAAGTCCATACTCGATAGTATGGGTGACGGTGTCATTGTCGCCGACAAAGATGGCAAATTAATGTTCATCAATCCAGCGGCAGAGCAGATCATTGGCCGTAGTTCTACCGAGATTGATGCTGATCCGCAGATAGAACAATTTTGCACCTATTTGCCGGCCATGTTAACGCCAGGGCCGGAGCAAGAACCGCCGCTGCTTCGGGCCATACGCGGCGAGGCATTTAACGCGATAGAGGTTTTAATGAGCCATTTCAAGGCGCGGCGAGCGGCTTGGTTAAGCGTTACCGGGAGCCCGCTTAAAAGGGAAAATGGGACTGTGCGCGGTATGGTTATTGTTTTCCATGATAGTACGGAGCAAAAAAACAACGAGCAGCGCCTCCACTACCTTGCCAATTACGATGCCTTGACCGGTTTACCTAATCGTACCCTGTTCTTTGACCGTTTAACCCAGGCGCTGGCACGGGCACGCAGGGAAACGGGGCTGGCTGCCGTGCTGTTTCTAGACCTTGATCGTTTTAAGGGTGTCAATGATACGCTCGGACATGACATTGGCGATTTGTTATTAAAGGCAGTGGCGGCACGCTTAATGCGGTGCGTGCGGGAAAGCGATACGGTGTCGCGTCTGGGCGGCGACGAATTTGCGCTGGTGTTACTGGATCTCGCACAAGTGGGCGATTTAATCCACATTATAAAAAAAATACAGGACAGCCTGCCGCAACCCTACGATCTGGAGGGCCATGAGGTTTTTATTACCATCAGCATCGGTGTCAGCTTCTATCCCAATGACGGTGAGACCCCGGAAACGCTGCTGAAAAATGCTGATACCGCTATGTATCTCGCCAAAGAGCAAGGCAGAAACCGTTTCCAGCATGATTCCTCAATTATGAGTGTGCGCGCAGCGCAGCGCCGGACCCTGGGATACGCCCTGCATCATGCGCTGGAGCGCAATCAGTTTGTGCTGCACTATCAGCCCTTCATGGACGCCAAGACCGGGCACATTACCGGCATGGAGGCCTTGTTGCGTTGGCACCTTCCCGAATCAGGGATTATTTTGCCTTCCCGGTTTATTCCGTTAGCGGAAGAAACGGGCTTGATCGGATCGATCGGCGAATGGGTATTGCACCACGCCTGCTTACAAAACAAGGCTTGGCAAACCGCCGGATTCGCGCCATTACCCATCGCGGTGAATTTTTCCAGCCGTCAATTTCACCAGCAAGACATGTTGGCAATCGTTACCAAGGTATTGGCGGAAACCGGCCTTGCTGCTGATTATCTGGAGCTGGAACTGACGGAAAGCATTATGCAGAATGCGGAAGCGATCAGCACCTTACGTGGTATCAGGGGAATAGGCGCGCAGATATCAATTGACAATTTTGGCACCGGGTATTCTTCCATGAATTATTTAAAACATTTTCCTATAAATAAGCTTAAAATAGACACTTCATTCATACAGGATATCCCCAGCAATGCGGACAATTCTGCGATTACTGCCGCGATCATAGCCTTGGGGCACAGCCTGAAGTTGAGGGTCATTGCCGAAGGCGTTGAGACCCAGGAGCAACTGGAGTTTTTACGCTCGCTTAACTGTGATGAAATACAGGGGTATTTAGTTAGCAAGCCCGTGTCGGCGGTGGAAATGTCCCGGCTATTAGCGTCGAAGCATGAATTGTTTTGCCTATTTAGTAGAAGTTGTAACCGCTCACCTTTTGATGGGCGTAAAATAATAAAATCAGAATAGCGAATGAAAAACTTTCTTGACGTCATGGGTGACCCTCAGCGCCTCGCTGCATTGAGGCGCTCGGAGTTGTTGGATACGCCCGCCGAAGCTGCCTTTGACCGGCTAACCAAGTTAGCTTTCGATATTCTTGAGGTCGAGATAGCCGTCGTCAATCTCGTGGATGACCACCGGCAATTCTATAAAAGCCAGATCGGCATTCCCGGCCCTGAGCGCAGTTACCCGCTCAATCACGGTTTTTGCCAATACGTTGTAGCCTCCGGCGAAATTCTGAGCATCGAAGATACCCTTCAGAAGCCCCTGTTTAGCGATAACCCTGTCACTACCACTTGGGGCGTGCGCGCTTATCTGGGGATACCTCTTATTACCGCGGATCAGTATGTCCTGGGTACCTTATCCGTATTCGACAAGCAGCCGCGCGCCTGGACGCCCAAGCAGATTGACATGCTCAGGAATATTGCCGCTGCGGTTATAACCGAGATTGAGTTGTGTTTGAAGGCAGTTGAAGCCCGGGCCGCGAATACCAAGGCGGCAACCGCAGAGGAACAGTTCCACGGCCTTATTCAGCAAGCGACGGTCGGCATTGCCCAAATTGATCTGGACGGCCGTTTCCTGCTCGCAAACCCGTGCTATTGCGAAATGGTGGGCCGCTCACTGCATGACCTGTTGCAACTCAGCATGCAAGACATCATGCCCCCCGAATACCTGCCTGCCAATCTACTCCTCTTCGGCAGGGTTTTAACAGGACAGCCGGTTTTCACTGTAGAGAAACGTTATATCCGTCCGGATGGTTCCGACGTGTGGGTGAACATCAGCATTGCATCGGTGGCCGACTCGAAGGGCAAACCTTATTCCATGGTCGCCGTTATGCAAGACATCGGGGTGCGCAAGCAGGCTGAGACATTGCAAGCGGGCCAGAACCGCGTGCTGGAAATGCTCACTTTGGGGGCGTCGCTGAACGAGGTACTGGATTATCTGTGCCGCTTTTCGCAACGTCAGTTGCCGGGTAGCGTTACCTCCATTCTCTTACTGGACAAGCAGGGCAAGACCCTGCATCTTGGCGCCGGCCCTGATCTGCCGCCCGCCTATAAAGAGGCTATTGATGACTTTGCCATCGACCCCGACGTAGGTCCGCGTGGTATCACGGCGCACCTCGAACAGCAGGATCTCACGGGAGACAAGATACTCAATCCATGCTGGGCAGATCTGCGCAATCTGGCCCGGCGTTATCAACCACATGCCTGTTGGTCTAAGCCCATTTTCTCAGTCACCGGACAAACCTTGGGAATTTTTGCCGTTTACTATGAGCAGCCGCGCGCGCCCACGCCTGTTGATATCGAACGTATTGACGGTTGCTTGCATCTCGCGGCGATAGCGATTGAACGCAAACAGGCCGAGGAGGCGTTACGGCAGAGTGAGGCGTTCAACAAACGGGTTATCGAGAGCATCCATGATTGCATTGCGATCCTGAGCCTGGATGGAACCTTGTTATATATCAGCCCACAAGGACTGCACCTGCTTGAATTCAGCGACCCCGCCTCCTGCCTGGGCCGTTCCTGGATAGATTTCTGGAACGGACAGGATAAAGAATCTGCACAAGCTGCTTTGGCAGAGGCGGGGGCGGGCAGCGCCGGGAATTTTCAGGGTTTCTTCGTGACCGAGCGCGGTACGCCGACCTGGTGGGACGTTACCATCACCCCGATAGCAAATCCAGAGGGAAACATCGAGCGGTTGTTGGTGGTCTCGCGCGACATTACTGAAAGAAAACTTGCGCAAGATGCCCTCAAGCAATTCGGAGAGCAACTGCAAGTAATCACCAATATTGTTCCGGCGCTGATTTCCTACGTCGACAAGGATGGCTATTACCGCTTCAACAACCTGGCTCATGAAAGCTGGTTCGGACGTCCGCTTGCCGAGATTACCGACCGGCGGGTAAGTGAGGTGTTAGGCGAGGCTGTCTGGGCCACAATCCAGCCGTATGTCGTGGCTGCCTTGACCGGACAAATCGTCAGTTCCCAGATTAAGTTACCCGATAACTACGGTGGCGAACGCTGGGTCAGTGCTACCTATACGCCACATGTCAATTCCGAGGGCGATATATACGGTACGGTAGTTCTCATGAATGACATCACCGAGCAGCTGAACATGAAAGATGCCTTGCGCGAAAGTGGCGAGCGCTTTCGTTTTCTGGCCGAGTCCATGCCGCAAAAAATCTTTACTGCGCGGCCTAATGGCAATGTAGATTATGTCAACCCGCAATGGATATCATTCACCGGTCTGCCGGTTGATGAAATCAAAGACTCGTGCTGGGCACGCTTGGTACACAGCGAAGATCTGGAAGAAACTCTGCGCAGTTGGCAACACTCGATTGATACTGGCGAAGCGTTCCAGTTAGAACATCGCTTTCGCATGGCAAACGATATGTACCGCTGGCATTTGACCTGCGCCCAGGCAATGCGCGATGAAAATGGCAAGATCATCATGTGGGTCGGCTCGAATACTGATATTGAAGACTACAAACGCGCCGAAGATACGCTGCGCTATAGTGCCTCACATGACGCCCTTACGGGATGTCCCAACAAGGCCCTGTTCCTGGGTCTCCTGGAGCGCTCCATCAGCAGGGCGCAGCGGCGTTCCGACTACTCGTTTGCGATACTCTTTCTGGACCTTGACGGGTTCAAAAACGTCAATGACCGGCTGGGGCACATGCTGGGCGATCAACTGCTGATAGCGGTAGCAGAGCGTCTTTCAGCCACCTTGCGCGATGGCGATACGCTTGCGCGTTTTGGTGGTGATGAGTTCACTATTCTGATAGAAGACATCCGGGATATCAGCGAGGCCATAGACGTGGCCGAACGTATCAAGCACACCTTGGGCAGACCCTTTATGTTGCAAGGCCAGGAGGTTTTTACGGGCATTAGTATCGGAATTACCCAGAGCACGCCCGGCGTGACCAAGGCGGAAGATATTGTGCGCGAGGCCGACATTGCGATGTACCGGGCCAAGGCACTGGGCCGCTCAGGTTATGAAATATTCAGTAGGGAGGCACATGCCAATAACTCTAGGCTTGGCGAGCTAGAGGGCGATCTCAGGCGTGCTGTGGAGCATCATGAATTACTCTTCCACTACCAGCCGATTGTCTCGCTGGAAAGCCGCACAATAACGGGTGTGGAGGCGCTGGCCCGCTGGCAGCATCCGCAACACGGTCTTATCCCGCCCAGCGAGTTTATCCCGTTGGCGGAGGAAACCGGACTGATTTGCAGGATAAGTGAACACTTACTGCATATTGCTTGCGCGCAACTCAAGTCTTGGCAGGCTGCCGGTTACCCGCAGCTAACGGTGGCTGTTAATTGCTCGGCATTGCAATTCGAGGATAAGAATCTAGCCGGGCTGGTCAAGGGCGTGCTTGATAAGACGGGCCTCGAACCTCAGTCCCTGGTATTGGAGGTTAGCGAAACCCTGGTCATGAAGTACCAGGATACGAGCATGGCTGTTCTCAAGGAATTGAACGCGTTGGGGGTAAAGATCGCCATCGGCGATTTTGGCACCGGCTATTCGTCGCTGTTTTATTTAAAACGCTTCCCTATCGATACGATCAAAATTGATCGCTCCTTTATCAAGGATATGACCGGCCACAAAGGCGATGCGGAAATATGCGCCGCCATCATTGCCATGTCGCACAAACTGGGTCTTGGGGTGATTGCCGAAGGGGTGGAGACGGAAGAGCAATTAACGATGTTGCGCAATCTTAATTGCAATATGATTCAGGGCTATCTCTTCAGCAAGCCACTGGAAGCACACGCACTAACTGATTTGCTAGCACAAAAAGAATTATTGATGAGAGTACTGAGGCCGAAAAATGAGATCGGTTTTCAATAACCGCGTCAGCTGATTTCTAACCAGCTCAATACAACTACCCGTTGCCGGGAGTGGAATGGCGTCCCCAAGGGGATTCGAACCCCTGTCGCCGCCGTGAAAGGGCAGTGTCCTAGGCCTCTAGACGATGGGGACTAAAAAGATACGGCTTGCTGTAAGTCTAAGTCTACCGGCCTGAATTGGTGGAGCCAGGCGGGATCGAACCGCCGACCTCTTGCATGCCATGCAAGCGCTCTCCCAGCTGAGCTATGGCCCCAAATCAGTCGTGCATTTTAGGTTAGCTGGTCTTTGGCTGTCAAGGAAGATGCCGACATCGGCGCGGATATTAATGCGAAATTGCGCATATATTCAACTGCTGTGGCAATGCGGTGCAATACACGCTCGCGACCAATCAGTTGCGCGGTTACATCGATAGGGGGCGACACGGCCGTGCCGGTGAGCGCAACGCGCAATGGTTGCGCGAGTTTGCCCATGTTGAGATTGTGCAATTCAGCAACTTCATTAATAGTTTGATGTATCGCCACTGCGGACCAGCAGGGCAGGTCTGCTAACCGCTTGCCTAAATTTGCCAGGGCCTCTGCTGTCTCCGGTTTAAGATTTTTCGCCGCAGCCTTCTCATCATACGCCGCAAAGTCCTCATAAAAATAGCGGCTATTCTGCGCCATTTCTACCAGGGTTTTACAGCGCTCGCGCTGCGCAGTAACTACCTCGCTCAGGTCAGGCCCGAGTGAGATATCGATACCAAGTCTTTGCATATGCCAGCCAAGATGCCCGGCAACATAAACCGGATCGCCGGTTTTAATATAGTGTTGATTGAGCCAGAGTAGCTTTTCAGTATTAAATGCGGAGGCGGCGCGATTCACATCACCGATATCGAACAGCTGAATCAGTTCATCGATAGAAAATATCTCCTGATCACCGTGCGACCAGCCGAGCCGCACCAGATAATTCAGCAGTGCCTCGGGCAAGAAACCGGTTTCACGATATTGCATTACGCTCACCGCGCCGTGGCGTTTGGATAAGCGCTGCCCATCGGTGCCAAGGATCATCGGCACGTGGGCATACAGAGGCAGATCAGCGCCTAATGCCTTGAGGATATTGATCTGGCGCGGCGTATTGTTAAGGTGGTCGTCGCCACGGATTACATGCGTAACGCGCATGTCCCAGTCATCTACAACCACGGTGAAATTATAGGTAGGTGTGCCGTCGGAGCGGGCGATGATCAAGTCATCAAGCTCGCTATTCCTGATGACCACGCGCCCCTTGATCAGATCGTCGATACCAACTTCGCCATCCTGCGGATTTTTAAAGCGGATCACCGCTTGAGTATCTGCGGGAGCAATACCATCAAGATTGCGGCAACGGCCATCGTAGCGAGGTTTTGCTTTTGCGGCCGTCTGCTCCGCACGCAAGATTTCAAGGCGTTCCCTGGAGCAATAGCAAGGGTAAGCCTTGCCTTCGTTGACCAGTTGCTTGATTACCTCGCGATAACGATCAAAGCGCCGGGTTTGATAGAAAGGGCCTTCGTCGTAATTCAAACCCAGCCACGCCATCCCCTCCAAAATGACATCGACCGATTCGCTCGTCGAGCGTTCCAGATCGGTATCTTCAATGCGCAGAATAAACGTGCCGCCGTGTTTACGCGCATAAAGCCAGGAGTAAAGGGCAGTGCGCGCGCCACCCACATGCAGATAACCTGTTGGGCTGGGGGCAAAGCGGGTGCGGATAGTCATGAATAGGTCCGGTAAAGGTGATTTTGCTTATTCTAACAGGCCTGGCGAAAACCAGTTCAATTGACGCTGCTCGGTCTGCACCGTAAAATTCCCACCTCACAGGGGCGATTAGCTCAGCGGTAGAGCACTGCCTTCACACGGCAGGGGTCGCAAGTTCGAACCTTGCATCGCCCACCATTAGAATATAAACCTCACAGGTTATCGGTCACAGTAGTATGCCCAGTAGGGTCCTCAGCGCGTACTCGATCACGCTACAGCAGTTGGATAAATGTTTAATCAAGGGGTATTGCCTTTTTTAAGCCCCCCTGTTAGGGCGTGCGGCACGCGGGATAACAATTAAATCGTAGAGCGTACCCATTTGACCAGGCTGTTAATATCCATGGCACCTGCCTGGCGGGCAATCTCAAGGCCACCCTTGAAGATTATCAATGTCGGAATACTGCGGATTCCAAACCGAGCGGCAATTACTTGCTCAACCTCGGTGTTGAGCTTTCCCAGGCGTGTGTACGGCTCAAGTTGCCGCGCGGCTTGCTCAAAGACGGGTGCCATCATCTTGCACGGCCCACACCACGGCGCCCAAAAATCAACTACTAAGGGGATGTCGTTATGCTGAAGATGCTGCGTGAAATTCGCAGCGCTCAGTTCGATAGGATGCGCATTAAATAATAGCTGTTTGCATTTCCCACAATGGGCGCCTTGAGGCAACTTAGCGACAGGCACACGATTAATGGCAACACAATGCGGGCAGACGACGTGGGTAGATTCACTCATACATTGAGGCTTCCAGATTGGGTAAATTCGCTAGACATCCTGCGTGATTCTCCTTAGGGAAAATGTTGGTCGTGTTATGCAGTAATGAGACTTGACTCTGGACGCGGAAGAAGCAGTGAATTCATTAGTTTTATAATTAGTTTTATATTTATGTAATCGTTACGGGAACGCTACTTGTTTCGTGTGATAAATTCCGACGAATAATCGCTACACAGGCGCAGACAATCAATAAGTGAGCACTCTCAAGAAAATGAGTCCCACTTTCACTGGATTGTATAATGAGCGTTTTCATTTTCAAAAGTGGGCGCGTTGCGAGCTCCATCGTGCCAATGGCGGCTTACTGATTCCTGCGTCTCAATGAAAGCTTTAAAGTGCTGTAAATCGCTCTCCACGCGGCGGCTAACGAAGCCGAGTATCGCGCCGGCCTTTTCCAGTACTCCGTCAGGTTCGTAACTAAGTTTCAATACTATTTGAGTGATACTGTTATCTGTGGAATGAAAGATGACAATGCCGGCATTCGACGTTCCTGCAGTACTGCGCCAGGCAATGCGGTAGTTCGGTATTTGCTCGATGATGCACACCCCGAGATGCTCTGTTTTACCGGTGATCGCAGTGCTCCCATAAAGCCGTTTCGTGTCGGGTTCCCTTACTTCATTCATGCCATCCATGAATAGCGGCAGTTCTGCAAATTGAGTCCATTGATCATAGGCGACGCTGACGGGGACATTGACCTGAATCGATTTTTCCAGATATTCCATAATCACTCCGTTAATCATATACAAAGTAGCTTATACGCATGTTGATTTCGGCTTGCTTATTTAACATTAGTCACTTTAGCGCCGGGAAAGTTCGTTGCGGATATGAGTTTAAATTGTAAATTTAATGTAGCTTGCGAATTGGAGACCCGTTCCTCTCCGGGCTTTGCGATACTTGACTATTGATTGACAAGACCATGATGTACCGTGACAATTGAGTACTGCTGCAATGCTAAGGCTTGGATGACTTAGCAGTTTCAAATAAAGGAAATTTATCATGCTGGAAAAGTACAGCTCTGCGCCATTAAGTGTATTTGTGTCGGCATTTCTGACTACAAAAAATGCCCTTGCTACAGCGGCCTGGATAGCGCTTCTCAGCGCAACGGGATGCACGGCCGCTATGCAACGCGACGCCGATCAGTCTTACCTGCAGCTAAAAAAATCACTCGTCGAAACATTGCAGGGCAAAGAGGTTAAGCGGATAACGATACCGGCCGATGCCCTCGTTGCCAAACCTGCAAGTCTCAATCAACTGCTTCGCAAAATTGGGCGGCTAGCCGTGAAGGATAACCGGGCCGTTGAGATTACCTCGGTAGACAACGACCGAAATTATCTGCGCCAAGGGGTGGCAAGGGGTGCTCGAGAGTCAGGTAAAGATGTCAAGATCACGATGCTTGACACCCGCAGTCGAGCTAACACGCTAATTGTACTGAAATGAACGAGCGGCCTTTCATGACACCGGCACTGTTCGTAGTGTTTGTAATTCTTTCCGCGGCAGTGTTGTATGACATGCTATTGCGTCCTCATCTGGGGTTTAGAGCGCCTGGCCAACCGCCGCCGGTGACTCTTGCAACGCAAGCTCCCGCCAAAAAACCTTCGATTACGTCAGATCAGATGCACCGCCCCGCAGTTTCCAAACCCATTACGTCACCTGTTGTTATTCAGGCGCCGGCGACGGTGCCTGTGTCTTTGGTGATGGCTACAGAGGCTGAGTCGGTCTCCCAGGAAGTTCCTGCCCCGCTGATCGTTGAATTGTCAGCGCCTGATGAGCACATAGTGATGCCAGTACCATCCGTTCCGCTGGAAGCGCCAACAATTACCCCTCCCGCAGCATTAGTGGCACAAGTGGAGAAGAAATTGCTGATAGAGCAGGAGGTGCAATCTTCTGCCGTTATGAAGCCACAAACCCGCAAGCAGCGGACTCAGCCGACGCTCAGTGAGGCAAGTAAGGAATATTTGGATACTATGAACAGGCAGTTAGATCAAGAACTTAGCAATTAAGCGGGTGTTCAGGGTTACCAGGGCGGCGGGACTGAGCGGGGATTTTTAATTTATGGTTTGGCTAGTTTGAAATCGTTTGGATTAACCATTGCATGATGATAATACCAAGTATTATCAATCCGACGATTAGAGCTATCAGCGCGACGACTAACCCGAATACCAGCAGGCGACTGGTAGTGGCAGTCTTGCGCGGGTTTTCCAGGTAGGTATCCAATAGCCGCACATTGCGGTGGTTGGCCTTCCACGCCATGTCGAATATATCTCCTGCAATAGGAATCATGCCCACTATTGTTTCCAGGGCGACGTTAAGACCCATGCGTATAAGTGTCGCCTTGGGTATGCCCAGGCGCGCGGCCTCGGCCAGGATGTAGCTTGACATTAACGCGCCCACTGCATCGCCGAAGCCGGGAATCAGACCGATCAAGCTATCGATTCCCACGCGAAAGTTCGTGCCTGGTACCACAATAGAACTGTCCAGTAGCCAGGCTAGCCGTCCTAAGCGTTCTCTTGTTGCCTTACGGTTGTCGTCGGTCATCGTGGTGCGGGTCTAATTAATAGTGAACAGTTAAAGATATGCGTTTCAAAAAATGAATCTTGCGGATTATGATGCGTAATCAAAAGATGAGTTTGAAAACACCCAACACGACCAGCAAACCGATTACAAAAATTATCCCTACTGTCCAGCCGATAATTTTCATCATTACTATCTCCTCTTCCCTGATTAAGAATGAATGACTATAAATATTGAGGCGAATAAGCTGCCTCTGTCCCTATAGCACCAATCCAGATTACGTGAGTTTGAGTCGGTAGGCAACCTCGCAAAGGGGTTGTAAGAAGGTATTTAAGTGGCGGTGATAAAAGAGATATAAACGCTGGGAGGTAGCCACATGATAAAAGTGGGAAAACGGCTGCGGAGCGAAGGCTAAGGCCGCTCATGGAGCGGCCAACCTGTTCAGATTACGGCTAGGCTTGACTTATCTGTTCCCGGCTACAGGAGAAGTTCCAGATGTCCGACGCTTTTGGGCAAAGTTGGCACGATCAGGGCGATGTGCAGCCTTGTGAGGCTTGGCATTTCCGATAGCGCTTTTTCCATTTACTTTCTTCGGCGCTGAAAAATGCTGGCCGCCGGGAGAAATTTTGCGCTTGTGCTTTATTTTCGGGTTAGTAGGTGTTTCATGTTTAGGTTCCATACCGGGAATTACATGGGCCGTCAGGCTTTGTCCGGTGTAGCGCTCGATGTCTTTCACGTTGGACGAGTCGCTACGCAGGGCAAATGAGATGGCGATGCCTTGAGCACCCGCGCGTCCTGTGCGGCCGATACGATGGACATAATCCTCAGCAGATTTCGGCAAATCGAAATTGATCACGTGACTGATGCCGGCGACGTCGATGCCGCGTGAGGCAACATCGGTTGCGACCAGCAGGCGTACAGCATTAGAGCGCAGATTCTTGATAGTACGATTGCGCGCGCCCTGATTCATGTCGCCATGAAGCGCGGCGGCCGCGTAGCCTTTCGCATGTAAATCTCTTGCCAGGGAATCGGCATGACGTTTGGTCGAAGTGAACACGATGGCCTTGCTTAAATCGGCATCGTCCAGAAAATGCTGCAACAAACGATTTTTGTGAGCGACATCGTTCACATAATGCAGGCGCTGAACAATGTTCTCATGTTTCGCCTTGACATCGGTAACCTGCACGCGCTTGGGTTGCTTGAGCAGACGTTGGGCAAGCTTGCCGATGTTGCCATCCAATGTTGCGGAAAACAGCAGGGTTTGGCGTGTTGCCGGCGTAGCAGCGGCGATCTTTTCCACGGCCTCGATAAAGCCCATATCAAGCATGCGGTCGGCTTCATCGAGTATTAAACATTCAAGGCGCGTAAAATCGACGCGTCCGCGTTCCATATGATCCATCAAACGCCCCGGCGTGGCGACCATTATGTCGAGTGACTGCGACAATAATTTATTCTGCGGCGGATAAGGCATGCCGCCCAGAATGCTGCCCATTTTGAAGCGCAGATGTTTACCGTATTTAATGGCGGCATCCGTGATCTGATTCGCCAATTCACGGGTGGGCGTCAGGATCAGCACGCGTGGGCCGCGGCCTTGTACAACAGCGGGTGTCCCTAGACGCTGCAAGGTTGGCAGAATAAAAGCGGCGGTTTTTCCGGTGCCTGTTTGCGCCGAGGCCATGATGTCGTGGCCTTCCAGCACCAAGGGAATGGATTGGCTCTGGATCGGAGTAGGGCTGGTATAACCGCTATCCGCGATGGCTTTGAGAATGGCAGGGTTTAAATTTAAATTACTAAAAGACATGGTGTTTCCTCACATGAGTTAAGGCAGCGCGCGCAGAGCACGTACTGTCTTTCGGGCAAAGCACGAGGGCAATAAAAATCCGCTGGTGCAAAAACGCATCGACCAGCCAAGAAATTTACTGAAACTCAGAGAACTGAAATCAGAAGGGCGGAGAGCGATGGACTATAGACAGGGCTAGACCCAATAGGGTCAGTAGCAAACCTGATCTAGGAATGATAATCGAAAACTCACGGAATAGCCAGGCTTACTTTGAAGCGAAACTAGTTGCGCAGGAATAAGCCATTTTTGAGCATCAGATTTCAATCATCTCGAAATCTTCTTTGCGCGCAGCGCACTCCGGGCATTGCCAGTTGGGCGGAATGTCTTCCCAGCGGGTACCGGGCGCAATGCCTTCTGCGGGCAGTCCGACGGCTTCCTCATAAATAAAACCACAGATTACGCACATGTAAGTCTTCATAAGAATCCTGCTTGCCTTGCTGCCAGTTCAATGCATTTTTTTACAAAAAGTTGCATTAATATCTTATCATTTCCAGGCTGTGGATAAAGTACACTACTCATAGAAAACAGCTTACCGCAGCTACAGGATGTTAATGCTGCCCTTACCAAGGATGATGGCTATGGAAACCTCTCAACAACAAATTCCCCTGGTGATGGTATTTGCCGGTAATGATCCCACCGGCGGGGCAGGCATTCAGGCTGATATTGAGACGCTGGCCAGCATGGGTTGCCAGGCCGCGCCCATCATTACCGCGATCACGGTGCAAGACACAACCGGCGTCAAAGATTACACAGGATTGAGCGCCACACTGGTGATTGAACAGGCGCGCGCTGTGCTCGAAGACATGCCGGTCGCTGCGTTCAAAATCGGCATGTTGGGCCGCAGTGACATTGCTGAGGCCATTCATGTTCTGCTGACTGAATATCCAAACATACCTGTGGTGCTTGATCCTGTACTGGCCTCGGGAAACAATTACAGTTTCGCCGACGACAAGCTTAAAACGATCATTACAACGCTGCTGCTACCACAAACCACAGTGCTAACCCCTAACAGCCTGGAGGCGCGCGCACTGGCATGCATGGCCGATACGCTGGACGCCTGTGCGCAGCAGTTACTTGAATACGGTGCGGAGTTCGTGCTGATTACGGGCACACATGAAGCCACGCCCACTGTCGTGAATACGCTATACGGTAACCGACGGCTCTTGGAATCATTCGCGTGGGAGCGTCTGCCGGGAACTTATCATGGTTCAGGCTGTACGTTATCGTCAGCGATTGCCGGCTTACTCGCGCATGGACTGGAACCTTTCACCGCCATCCACGAAGCACAGCAATATACCTGGGAGGCGCTTAAATATGGTTACCGCCCAGGCAAAGGTCAATCTCTGCCCAATCGTTTATTCTGGGCACGCGAAGTCGAAGACAATCAGGAAATATGAATAAAGTATTATCTATGGGCAAAGAGAGGCCGCCATTGCGCGGCCTTTATGTTATTACAGGCAGCGCATTGCAAGCGCGCGGAAATCTGGTTGCGCGTGTTGCGCAAGCCATACAAGGCGGCGCGGCGCTGATTCAATACCGCGACAAGGGTATAGACACGGCGCGGCGCGAGCAGGAGGTGCGGGCGCTGCTTGATCTGTGTCGCGCGCAGCAGGTTCCGCTTATCATCAATGACGATGTGGTGCTTGCGCACAACACAGGCGCCGACGGCGTGCATCTGGGCAAGGAAGACGGTTCGCTTGTTTACGCTAGAGAAAAACTGGGCGCGCAGGCTATCATAGGAGTTTCGTGCTACGCCTCGTTGGAGCTCGCCTTGCAGGCGCAGGCCGCCGGTGCGGACTACGTTGCCTTTGGATCGTTTTACCCGTCGCACACCAAACCGCATGCCGTACCGGTGGCTATTGACGTGCTGATAGAGGCTAAGGCGCGGCTGCATA
>JBDSMM010000090.1:0-10394 GCA_039915825.1 Gammaproteobacteria bacterium
TCATGGTTGATACCGGCGCCACGTTCATCGCCATGAACGCCCCGCAGGCCAAGCGCCTGGGTATTCAATACCGCATGGACGGCCAACCCGTGATGACCAACACCGCCTCGGGCACGGCCATGGGCTATCAGGTGACGCTCCAGCGCGTGCGCGTGGGCGAGATCGAACTGCGCGACATCGACGCCATCGTGCTGGAAGGCAACAGTCCGACCGAGGTGCTGTTAGGGATGTCTTTTTTAGGACGCCTGGAAATGCAGCATAGTGGCCAGGTCATGCAGCTAAAGCGTAAGAATTAAGCTGTCGTTGTGCCCGTCTAGCCAACACGAACAGCAGACTCACCCACCAGCTACCCCGGATTCGATTGCGCCTCTTAGCCCGTGGCTCTATGATGTCTTTTTGTGCCTAGCCGAGCTTTGAAATGTCCAACCCTGCCGATTATCCGCTGCTGGAAACGATCAATTCACCGGAAGACCTGCGCCGGCTTTCCGAGTCACAGCTAGGTCCGCTCGCGGACGAACTGCGTAGTTTCCTGGTGCATTCGGTATCGGGCTGCGGCGGGCACTTCGGCGCAGGGCTGGGCACCATCGAGCTCACCGTTGCGCTGCACTATATTTTCAACACCCCCGATGATCGCCTCGTATGGGACGTCGGGCATCAATGCTACCCCCACAAAATCCTTACCGGGCGCCGCGACCGCATCAGTACCATCCGCCAGAAAGGCGGTTTGGCGCCATTCCTGACTAGCGATGAAAGTCCCTACGATACCTTCGGAGCGGGTCATTCCAGCACCTCGATAAGTGCGGCGCTCGGCATGGCTGTTGCCGCGGCGAAGGCGGGAAGCGAGCGCAAGGTTGCCGCGATTATCGGCGACGGCGGTATGACTGCGGGTCTCGCCTACGAGGCGCTCAACCACGCCGGTAGTCTTGATGTTGACCTGCTGGTCGTCCTGAACGACAACGACATGTCGATTTCCCCAAATGTCGGTGCGCTATCAAGTTATCTCGCCCGCCTCCTGTCCGGCAAGTTCTACACGACGGTGCGTAAGGGCGGCAAAAAGGTACTCAACAATATTCCGCCGATCTGGGAACTCGCGCAACGCACCGAAAAACACGTCAAGGGCATGGTAACGCCGGGTAGCTTTTTCGAGGAATTGGGCTTCAATTACTTTGGGCCCATTAGCGGGCACGATCTGCCCACGCTGGTCAAAATTTTAAGAAATGTGCGTGAACTGAAAGGGCCGCGTATCCTGCACGTAGTCACCCGCAAGGGCAAGGGCTACGCGCTGGCCGAGGCGGATCCGGTGAAATATCACGGCGTAGGGCCGTTCGATCCCAAGATCGGCATTCTGCCCGCGAAATTAAAATCACGAGTGACCTACACGCAGGTGTACGGCGAGTGGCTGTGCGACATGGCGGCGCTCGACGAACGGCTTATCGGCATTACCCCGGCCATGCGTGAGGGCTCCGGCTTGGTCGAGTTTTCCGAGCGCTATCCCGACCGCTACTACGATGTTGGCATTGCCGAGCAGCACAGCGTCACCTTTGCGGCGGGTCTCGCCAGGGAAGGTCTGAAACCCGTGGTGGCCATCTACTCCACATTTTTGCAGCGTGCTTATGACCAGTTGATACACGACGTCGCCATACAGAATTTACCGGTACTGTTCGCCATCGACCGTGCCGGCTTGGTCGGGCCGGACGGCGCAACCCACGCCGGCAGTTTCGACTTCAGTTTTCTGCGCTGCATACCCAATATGGTGGTGATGGCACCCTCTGATGAAAACGAGTGCCGTCAGATGCTTTATACCGGCTTCATGCTCGATCAGCCTGCGGCGGTGCGTTACCCGCGCGGGCAGGGCCCGGGGGCCAGCATCGAACATAAGATGACAGTGCTGCCCGTCGGCAAGGCCGAAGTGCGACGCGAGGGCAAGGCGGTGGTCATCCTCGCCTTCGGATCAACGCTGGCTGCGGCGCTAGAGGCGGCACAACGGCTGGATGCCAGCGTCGTCAATATGCGCTTCGTGAAACCGCTGGACGAAGCTCTCGTAGCGGAGATGGCGGGCCGGCATGAACTTTTACTTACTATTGAAGACAATGTGGTGGCGGGCGGAGCGGGGAGTGCCGTGAATGAATGTCTGGCCGCCAACGGCTTGCAGATTCCGGTGATCAACCTGGGGCTGCCCGACCGTTTTATCGACCATGCCTCGCGCGAGGAATTGCTGGCTGAATGCGGTTTGGACGCAGACGGTATTCTGCGCGCGGTCGACCGCCACTGCCGCAGCCCATCATCAGCCCAATGCAGTAACGATGCCGACGGGTTAGTGGAAGTTGTGTCTTCCGCGCGGGCTATTTATTTCAAGTG
The DNA here is from genome assembly GCA_039915825.1 of Gammaproteobacteria bacterium. Classification (GTDB taxonomy): domain Bacteria; phylum Pseudomonadota; class Gammaproteobacteria; order SURF-13; family SURF-13; genus JBDSTW01. The sequence goes on from JBDSMM010000090.1 coordinate 2,359, forward strand.
ACCACGTCTGAACGCGACCACGCGCGCGGCCTTAACAGGCTGAAACACGTCTGTATAATTGGGGTCATAACTTTATCTTGCAAGGGAGCTTGATAAATGGCGTTAACTAACAAGCAGACAGTAATCACGGCACCTCTCCGTAACCAGACACGCGCGGTGCGCATCGGCTCGATCACCATCGGCAATGGCAATCCGATCGCCGTGCAGAGCATGTGCGCCACGCACACGCAGGACGTCGCAGCGACTGTTGCCCAGATCAATGACTTGCTTGCAGCTGGGGCAGATGTCATCCGTGTGGCCGTGGATAATGCGCGCGATGCGGCAGCGCTTGTGGCCATTCGCGCTCAAACATCCGCCAATCTGGTCGTCGACTTGCAGGAAAATTACCGCTTGGTGCGCATTGTTGCGCCGCACGTCGACAAAGTGCGCTACAACCCCGGGCATCTGTATCACCACGAGCGCCAGAAGCCTTGGCAGGATAAAGTCAAATACATCGCGGAGATTGCGGACCAGCATGGTTGTGCGATGCGCGTCGGTGTTAATTGCGGTTCGGTGGACCCCGACACGGCGGAGTTGTTCGGGAACGAAGATTCGCTGGCCCCCATGCTGGCGAGTGCGCACGCGCACTGTGACCTGCTCGACGCGATCGGCTTCAGGCAGTATTGTGTCTCGCTCAAGGACTCCGATCCGCTCAAGGTCATTGAGATCAACAAACGCTTTGCCGCAGAGCGGCCCGATGTGCCGATTCATCTTGGCGTGACTGAGGCCGGCATGCCGCCCGACGGCATCATCAAGACGCGCATCGCCTTTGAGCAACTGGTGAGCCGCGGCATTGGCGACACGATACGCGTGTCGCTTACCGTGTCCAACGCGCGCAAGGCCGAGGAGATCAGCGCGGGCCGCGAGATCCTCGCCGACATCGCAGCCGGGCGCGTGCGCAGCGTGGTCGATTACGGACGGGACACACTCAACATCATCAGTTGCCCGAGTTGCTCGCGCGTTGAGAACGAGGGCTTTATCGAACTCGCCGAACAGGTGCGCGAGATGACGCGCTACGCGGCCAATCACGCCATCACCATCGCGGTGATGGGCTGCCGCGTGAACGGGCCGGGCGAGACCAACGACGCCGACCTCGGATTGTGGTGCGGGCCGCAGTACGTAAATCTCATGCGCCTTGGTGTGCACCTTGGCGCATACGACTATAAAGAGATTCTGGTGCGCCTGAAACAGGAGACGGACGCGTTAATTGCCTGTAGACAGGCCTCCTGAATTTCACAATCTCTGCCACGGCCAGCTGTCCTGGAGGAGTAGATCACCGTGCCGGATCAGCTTAAACAATACCAACTAAATCTGCCTGACGACCGGCTGAAGGTTTCCCCAGCGCCCCTGTCGGACGACGCGCTTCAGGCTCACCTGTTAAAGGGCGTTTCGCGCACCTTCGCGCTTACCATACCGCAGTTGCCTGCGACCTTACGCAAGGTCGTGTCTAATGCCTATTTGTTGTGCCGCACCATGGACACCATCGAGGACGAGCCCAACCTCACCCCTGATCAAAAACACAATTTCGCCCGGCAATTCGTCAGCGTAGTGGGTGGGCAGGAATCTCCGCAACGCTTTGCCGCCGAACTCTCACCACTGCTTTCTGATTCGACCATTCCCGAAGAACACGAGCTGATTCAGTTTATGCCGCAGGTGATCGGCATCACGCTTAATTTCAACGAGGCACAGCGCGATGCACTGCACGCGTGCGTGCGCGTCATGTCCGAAGGCATGGTGGAATTTCAGCACATGCAAACCGCGTACGGTCTCACCGACCTGGCTCAACTGGATCGCTATTGCTACTACGTTGCCGGTGTCGTCGGCGAGATGTTGACGAAACTGTTTTGCGACTACTCGCCTGCGATTGCAAAAAATCGCGACGAACTGATGGTGCTGGCGGTGTCCTTTGGCCAAGGGCTACAGATGACAAATATTTTAAAAGACATCTGGGATGACAAAAGGCGTGATGTCTGCTGGTTACCACGCGATATATTCTCCAAGGCCGGTTTCGATCTTGATGAGCTTGCTCCGGGTGATTATCACGACAGTTTCGGTGATGGTCTCGGCCATCTGGTCACCCTTGCGCACGCCCATTTAAAAGACGCACTGGCTTACACGCTGCTGATTCCCAAGAGCGAAACCGGTATCCGTGAGTTTTGCCTATGGGCTATCGGCATGGCGATGTTGACACTGCGCAAGATCAATAACCATCGAGACTTCACCAGCGGCCAGCAAGTGAAGATCTCGCGGCGAAGCGTCAAGGCTACGATCATCGCGAGCCATTTAACCGTCGGCAATAATGTGATGCTGTCGGTGTTATTTCGCTTGATGGGGATGACATTGCCCGTCGCTGTTGAACATGCCAAGGGGGGCTCCAATGCCTAACGGCGCAGCTCCCTATTGCAATAAATGCGCAACGCAAACCTGTTTCCTGCCCTTCTTCAAACAGACAGCTTTGCCGACTTGGAAGGTATCTACGGCCTATGGGAGTGTGTCCGCATATCCAAAGATGATCTCATGGTGCGTCGCGCCATGGCTTGGTTGAAGGGCATACGGAAAACGAAGATGGGTTGTGGCAGGACGGCGTCTTTACTGCCCCCGGAAGGATTGCCTGACCTGCGGCAAATGCAGGTCAGGCAATCTTCATTCACCGGACAGCTTACAGCATTGATTCACGACTCTGCTCGGCCCGCGCCGCGCCGATGGCGGTCTCCACCTTCTTCACCTCTTCGGGCGGCGGCAGTACGGCGGGCATGCCCAGCGACTCTATCCATAGTTCGCGCGCCCAGCCCTTGGTGTGATAGAGGTGCTCGTCTTCCTGATCTTCCACTTCATCGTAGGCGTCCATCAATGCCTTTTTCTCCGCACCCTTCCGCTTCTCGGCAATCTTGCCGATGAGTTCCCAGTTCATGTGATCTTTGGTCTCGGCCTCGACGATACACTCCGCGGCCACTAACTGTGCCGCCTTGGGATCGCCAGACTCAAGTGCCATTTCCATGGCTTTTACCAGCGATTGGCCGATATGCCGGACGACCTGGCGTCCCGGTGTATCGAGTTCGGCATCCATGTTGAGTTTTTCAAAGACATCGCGCAGGATTTGCTCGTGGTTTTGCGTTTGATCCAGGTATTTTTCCCACTCCTCCTGCAGATCTTCGTTGACCACACAGCGTAGCGCGGTTTGATAAATTTGCACACCGCCAATCTCGGTTTCCAGCGCTTGATATAAAAGTTCGTGCAACTGATCTTTCTCATTTCCTTTCGTTGCCATCGTAATTCTCCTGTTGTTGCTGGCAGTTAATTTTTACTGAGTTGTGTAGTCCCCGGATTTTTTGGGACGTTGGTCAGCGGCCTGTTTGATATTCTTATAGCCTTTATTTAAATCCGCTTTAATATTGCTCGCTTCCTCTGCAGTCAGCTTCTTCGCATCCTCATAAGTTCTGAGTACTGTGTCGACCACAGTCCTATACCCTTGTTCGGTAATATCTTTCAAGTCATCTATTTTTAATGCGACTTGATCTTTTATCTCGTTCAAGGTTACTTTTAAATCATCACGTGTTTCTTTGCCGCTTTTGGGCGCAAAAAGGATGCCTGCAATAGCACCGGCAATGGCGCCAATTGCCAAGCTACCGAGTCCCAATCCTGATGTCTCTTTGTTTGTTGTCATGGCCTTTCCTCTTTCGTTGAATTCAAGAAATAATTCTGTCGTCCGGGTGTGTTGGAAACTAAAAAACCCTCAGCCATGTACGGTGGGCTGAGGATGAGCTTCACTCCTTACGGAACATGTTGCTCTGTTAGTGGATTACGCGAAGTTACATCGCCACCGCCGCTTACGGAACTATCCATACCGCTGCCGGATAAATCCACACTGGCACCAGCGTCGCCCGTAGAACTATCAGCTGATGCTCCCGTAGTGGAGCGGGATTCAATGTCGGATGTAGTATTATTGCCGGAGTCTCTCATGCCGGATTTATCCATGCTGTGGGTCTTTGAATGGTGCATGTCGAACTGATGCGAGCGCATACCAACATCGTATTCACTCTTGCTCAGAGAGCCGTCCTTATTAGTATCGAGGCTATCGAATAACGGCATGCCCGACATTCCCGCATGAGCTGAGCCATGCGCTGACACTCCTGTGCCTGACGAGCTACCGCCGCCCGTACCCGTCGAAGAGTTGTACGAACCGGCCAAGGCCGCGCCAGATAACAAGGTAGTGGCTAAAGCAAAAATTAGTTTCTTTTCCATAATTAATTCTCCATTGCATATTAATGCTGCGTGTTACTGAAGTGAGCAGTACAACGAGATACAGCAAAGAACAGTAATTACCCGATCTTGTGTCTCACTTGACCGGGGGGATATTTGCATTAAATTTAAACGCTGAGCGTTATTCAATGCAGCTAATTACTGTAAATCTACCTTACCCTCCGCCCCACTCAATCGCAAGAAATTTAATTACAAAAAAGCCCTGAACTTTTTCAGAAATTTAGGTACAAAAGATTTCATAATTTTATTGCAAGATACACTACGCCAGTCATCATGCGTGTTGCGGAACACATAGCCGAGGCGCATCGGATTTCCGCCGAATCATTGAATTCGGCGTGCACCAGCGCACCACCGCGCGCGGTTTTTCTTACGGTACGCCCATGAACATCTGCTCGAGTAGCCGTCGAAACGGTAGGTAGAAGTGGCGATGCTGTGCCGGGCGAAGGTTGCGACCCGTTGCTGTTACTGCTCTGCGGTCAGTTTAACGGCGCACACCGCGCAGTTTGTGGCCGATGATGTATGCGCGACGCGTTATCGTTGGATGATGGTACGGCTATGACGATGTCCTTGCATGCTGTTATGAAGCTGGATTTTCCTTTTCCGCGCGCTCTGCCTTCTTCGCGACCAGCACTGCGGGCAGACGAAATGTGGTTGTCTCGCGCGCGCCAACAAGTTGTCGTGTGGTGGTAACTCCGAAGTCACGCAATCTGTCCAGCACGCCCTGTACGAGGACTTCGGGGGCCGATGCCCCAGCGGTAACGCCGACCTTCTCAATGCCCGCAAACCAAGTCGCGTCCAGCTCGGTTTCATCCTCAATTAAATAGGCGGGCAGGCCATATTGTTGGCCGACTTCGCGCAGGCGGATCGAATTGGAGCTGTTCTGCCCGCCCACTACCAGTAGTAGATCGACCTCCGCGGCAAGTTGCCGCACGGCGTTCTGACGATTTTGTGTGGCGTAGCAAATATCGTCGAGTTCCGGCCCTTGAATGGCGGGGAAGCGTTGTTTTAACGCCGCAATGACCTCGCGTGTATCGTCGATGCTGAGCGTGGTCTGGGTGACGTAAGCAAGCATGGCAGGATTCATAACCTCAAGCGCTGCCACATCTTCAATGGTGGACACAACGTACACGCGGCCATCCACCGAGCCCATGGTTCCTTCGACTTCCTCATGCCCAAGATGGCCGATGATGATAATCTCATGGCCGCCGCGGCTATAGCGTTGCGCCTGCATATGTACCTTGGTCACGAGTGGGCAGGTGGCATCGATAATCTGATGATTCAAGCGTTGCGCCTGCATGACAACCGCGTTGGAAACGCCGTGCGCGCTGAAAATAGTTACCGCTCCAGCCGGTACGTCATTGAGATTTTCCACGAAAATCGCGCCGCGGGATTGCAGGTCTTTGACGACGTGGCGATTATGTACGATTTCATGAAATACGTAGACGGGTTTGCCATAAATCTCGAGCGCAAGCTCGACGATTTCAATCGCCCGGACGACCCCGGCGCAAAAGCCGCGCGGTTGAGCAAGCACTGCTTCCATGTATTGACCCTTTGTTCTACGACCGTTATGTGCCTGACACCTGCTGGTTCTAGTCAGTTGCCGGCCAGCGCTGCTGTATATGAAATTGTTGTAAATCCGTATAGGTGATCAGCGGATTGTCGAGTGTCGTTACAGAATAGAAGTCGCTGGAAACAGTGTCAAGCAAGCCATCATGTACGTGGAAAGCATAAACAGGCCAACCGGAATGAGCCGCCGGTAAGTTTATGCCAAAGCAATTTTGTCCGTCTCCATGGACTTGTCCCGCTCGATCATGGCGTATGCCGAGTGGTTGTGGATGGATTCGAAATTTTCCGACTCGACCACATAGGCGACTACGCGATCATCCTGGTTCAGGCAGGCGGCGATGTCACGCACCATGTCCTCGACGAATTTTGGGTTGTCATAAGCGCGTTCAGTCACGTATTTTTCGTCCGGGCGCTTGAGCAAGCCGTAAAGTTCGCAGGAGGCCTGCTGTTCGGCGATGTCGATGATCTCCTCGATCCAGATAAAACCCTGCGCACGTACGCTGATCGAGATGTGCGAGCGCTGATTGTGTGCACCGTAGTCCGAGATTTTCTTGGAACACGGGCACAGGCTGGTGACCGCGACCACGACCTTCACCGTGAGCACAGTCTTGCCGTCCACGACATCGCCGATAAAGGTGACATCGTAGTCCATCAAACTCTGCACGCGGGACACGGGCGCGGTTTTATTCACGAAGTAGGGAAAGGTCATCTCAATATGGCCTGACTCCGCATTCAGCAGCTTCGTCATCTCGTGCAGCATGTCCTTGAATGAGGCCACGTTGATTTCGCGTTCATGCTTGTTCAAAATCTCCACGAAGCGCGACATGTGCGTACCCTTGAAGTTGTGCGGCAGGTTCACGTACATGTTGAAGTTGGCGATGGTGTGCTGCTCGCCGCCGCTGCGGTCGCGCACCCGCACGGGATGACGGATGTCCTTGATGCCCACCTTGTTGATGGCGATGCGGCGCGTATCCGCCGAACCCTGCACGTCGGCGATAGGCTCGAGCCGAGGGCCGAGGGCCGCGGACGGTCCGTTTGCGGATTCGGCGATGGTAAGAATGTTGTCCTGCTTGGCTACGGTTTTCATACGGCTGTATCCTCCTGGACGCGCACCCGCCTTGGTTTGACTTCTTCGACCGCCTCATCGGCGTATCGCACGCAGGCGCGCTCCGTCTCCCACAACGTGACGGCGCTCACCCGCACACGCGGGTTATTGAGCCGTTGCGACAGGCCCTGATAAAAATAGGCGGCGATGTTTTCCGCGGTCGGATTAACCTTGTCAAACGGTTCGATGTCGTTCAAATAGCGATGATCCAATCGTTTGGCGAGGGCGCGGGCCGCCTCTTTGATGACCTTGAAGTCCAGTCCCATGCCGACCTCGTCCAACTGTTGCGCAATGACTTCAACCTCTACCTTCCAGTTGTGGCCGTGTAGGCGGCTGCAGTCGCCGGGATAGTCGCGCAGAGTGTGGGCGCTGGCGAAATCAGTGAGGATTTTGAGAGTGTATTGAGCGGCCATAATTGTTGACTATTTTACTATGGTTTTGACCACCGGGAAAGCCTGTGGCTCCGTTTCATAATAGGCATCAATCGCCCGCACAATGCCCGCGGCGTCCAGACCCCAGTCCGCGAGCAGTTCTGCGCGGGTGGCCTGCTCCAGGAATAAATCAGGCAGTCCGAGGTGCAGCAGCGCCGTGCTAAGGGCTTGGTTTGCAAGGCATTCTCCAACCGCACTGCCCGCGCCGCCCGCCACCGCATTGTCTTCAAGGGTGACCAGCAGTTCATAGTGTCCGGCGAGTTCGGCCAGCAGTGCTTCATCCAACGGTTTTATAAAGCGCATATTGACCACGCTGGCATCCCGTTGTTCGGCGGCTTCTAAGGCCGGCGTTAACATGCCGCCAAAGGCCAGCAGCGCCACCCGTTTGCCGTGTCGGCGCATCTCCGCCTTGCCGATGGGTAGCGCCTTCATGACGGCCTGTACCGCCACACCCGGCCCCGCGCCGCGCGGGTAGCGCACCGCCGCAGGTCCAGCGTGCAGGAAGCCGGTGTAGAGCATCTGGCGGCATTCGTTTTCGTCGCTGGGCGCCATGATGAGCATATTGGGGATGCAGCGCAGATAGGAAAGATCGAAACTGCCCGCATGGGTAGGGCCATCCGGGCCGACCAACCCGG
>JBDSMM010000021.1:0-8331 GCA_039915825.1 Gammaproteobacteria bacterium
TGCCAACCGCCTTGGCCGATTTCGATCCGCAGGGGTCGAGCATGGATTGGCTGGCGGAGCGCCCGCCCGAACGGCCTACGATACAGGGCATTGCTGCCTGGGAAGATATGATACGTCTGCCCAGGGATACCGAGCGCCTGATCATCGATGCCCCGGCCCGCGTGCACGGCAAAGAACTTACCGATATGGTACGCCGCGCCCAGACCGTGATTGTTCCCGTACTCCCTTCGCCGATAGACATGCGCGCCGCCGCTGATTTCATCAGCGAATTATTATCGGTCGGCAAAGTCTCGCGCGACGAGACCAAGATTGCCGTTGTTGCCAACCGTGTGCGCGAATCCACGCTGGCCTTCCAGTCCCTCAATGAGTTTCTTAATAGTCTGGACATACCCTTCATTGCCGTTCTGCGCGATAGCCAGAACTATGTTAAGGCCGCAGAGCGTGGTTTGGGCATTTTCGAACTGCCGCCGTACATGGCTGAGCATGATGTGGAACAGTGGGCGCCCTTACTAAGGTGGCTGAACAGTAAGCGGAGTGTGCCGGCGTAAAAAAGCGGAATAGTGGAGCGCGGGCATCCTGCCCGCAGGCAGGCGGGACGCCTGCGCTCCGGCAGGACAGGTCGTGCGCACGGCGCACGCTAGATTTAAATTGAGGCCGCCAGGCCCGCTTGCAAATTCGGATACCGTAAAGTCACGCCCAGTTCTTCGATCATGCGGCGGTTGTCCATACGGCGCGATTCATTGAGATATGACAGCATGCCGGGGCTAAGTTTCCATTGTGCCTCGGCCATGCTGATCTGGGGCGGACGGGGGAGTTGTAATAGGTCGGCTACCGCATTGAAGTAATGCGTCATGGTGCTGGACTCGCCATCGCAGACATTATAAATTGCGCCTGCTTTACCGCGCTCTGCCGCAGCTACACAGATACGCGCCAGATCGTCGGCATGGATGCGATTGGTGTAAGGACAATCTTCGATGCGCACCACCGGCAAGCCTTCACGGATGCGCGCAATCGGTAGCCTGCCGGGGCCGTATATGCCGCCCACGCGCAAAATAACAACCGGCGTGCCGCTGTGTAGACTCCATTCCCTCAAAGCTGTTTCTGCGCCCAGGCGTGCCTGCGCACGCGGTGTTTGCGGATGCGGCGGCGTATCTTCGGTTACCCACGCCCCTAGACAATCGCCATAAACCCCGCTGGTGCTTAGGTAGATCACCTTTAACGGTGCCTGTTCTGGGTGCAGCGTACTGATGAAGTTCACCATGCGCGGATCGGTGTTGCCCGCATCCGGCGGTGGAGCAAAGTAGTATACTAATGCGTGGCCGGTGGGTAATGCCGATAACATGCGCGGGTTATCAAGATCGCCTGTCAAGGTTGCAATACCTAGAGTCTCGAGGCGCGCGATACGGTCTTGATTACGCGTCATGCCACTTACGCGCTCGCCATGCTGTAAATGTAGCGCCGCAGCGCGTTGACCGATGTCACCACAACCGATGATAAGCACTGAATTACTCATTCCCAGCAATCCCTTTAATATCCACAAACTTATCCTGATAAACATACAAGGTTATTGATGGCTTTCAAAGTTTACGCCAGCCCCAGCGGCCATGAGTTCGAGGTCGCCCCGGACGAGACTATCCTGCAAGCAGCGCTGCGTGAAGGTTATGGCTTTCCGTACGGCTGCCGCAACGGCACCTGCGGCTCGTGCAAGGGTAAGTTGCTTGAAGGACAGATTGATTACGGCAACTGCGAAACTAAAGGCTTGAACGAAACCGATAGTGCAGCGGGATTTGCGCTGCTCTGTCAGGCCAAGCCGGTGACCGATGTTAAGATCGAAGTGCGCGAAATCAGTCGAGCTAGCGGCATCGTGGTAAAAATGCTGCCGTGCCGGGTAGCAAAACTCGAGCAGCTTACCCATGACGTGGTGCGCGTTTACCTGAAACTGCCTGCCAGCGAACGCCTGCAATTTTTTGCCGGCCAATATCTCGATATTTTACTGCGCGATGGCCGTCGCCGCAGTTTTTCCATTGCCAACCCGCCTCACGACGATGAGTTCATCGAGTTGCACATTCGTCAGATTGAAGGCGGCCGCTTCACCGGTGATATGTCTAATCTGAAAGAAAAGGCCATCCTGCGCATTCAGGGACCGCTGGGTAATTTTTATCTGCGCGAGGATTCCGAGCGGCCGATCATCCTGATGGCCGGTGGCACGGGGTTCGGGCCGATCAAGGGCATTATTGAACATGCGCTGGCAGAAAAACTCACGCGGCCCATGCATTTGTACCGGGGCGCGCGTGCCCAACACGATTTATATCTGGATGAACTCGCGCGCAGCTGGGCTGAGCAGCACGAAAACTTCTCCTACACGCCCGTGTTATCCCAGCTCAAAGCGGAAGATGAGTGGCAGGGCAGGCGCGGTTATGTGCCGCGCGCCGTGTTGCAGGATTACCCCGACCTTACCGATTACGAGGTTTACGCCAGCGGGCCGCCGGCGATGGTCCACGAAGGTCATATAGCCTTTACGGCACACGGACTTTCAGCGGAAAATTTTTATGCAGATCCGTTCGAATTCGCCCAAGATGCCGTGCCCACGAGCCCCGCTTAAGCTCAATTCGTGCCCTCCTGTGGTGCCGGAAAACTACCCATTAGTTGCGGCAACTCCGTTTTTCCGGCATAGGTGAGTGATGGCGTGGCGGGTGCCGCTGGGTTTTCCACCATATGTAAACCCTTACGATAATAATCCAGCGCCGCCTTCGGTTCGTCCATTTGTTCCAGTAAATGGCCCAGTTCCTGGTAGGTCTCGATACCTGGATTTAACCCCACGCTCGATTCGAGATAGGCGCGGCCCTTGCCCCACAGTCGATTGCGCACACATAAACGGCCGAGCGTTAGCAACAGAGTGGGATTCTTGCTCTGGTGCTTAAGACAGCCTTCGGCATAAGCCAATTGCTTGGCGGGGTCGGGTCCTTCGACGATGCCATACAGGTAAATCAAATCATCACTCCAGTGTTTTTTCAAGGCCTCGCGCAATATCGCCTCGGCTTGTAATTCTTCACCGCGTACGCGTAGTTGTTGAATATAATTCACCAAAATCGATTCGGCTGTGCGCAGGCGTTTCGGAACGCAATTCCATACCTCATTCAGTGCCAGCAAATCTTGTGAACGCTGCAGCTTGGCGATCTGGCTGGCGTGCGCACGAACCTCCAATTCATTGATCTCCGATTCGGGAATGATCTTGAGCTTGCGTAGTTGCGGCAGCAAAGCAAGCACTGAACTCCAATCGTGCAACTCGATGTAGAGCTTCATTAACAGCGTCGCGACATAACTGTGTTTAGGCGCCAGTCTGGACACATGTTGCAGGGTGGCGAGCGCCAGTTCGGTTTGATGATGATTCAATTGTAATTCCGCCTGGGTCAGGCCGATGGTAACATCCGCACCCGGCGTACCTTGATGCGCGAGGCGCAGATAATTATCGCGGCGTTCATACGCGCCCTGCTTTTGTGCCGCGCGGGCGGCGGCCAGATAATGCAGTAGCGGTGTCTCGGCGGTGGCAGCGTATTGGGTCAGGCTCTCCTCGGCAGCCTGCCAGCGTCCTTCCTCCATTTGAACCAGTCCCTGTGTTAACCCGACGCGTGCCTTGTGCAGTTGCCGCTCGTGCTGCCAGGCGCGCACGCGGCGCGGCACAGACCAGGCATTGGCGAGAAAGCGCAGCAGGAAATAAAGTGCGGCGAAGCCCAGCACCAGAACGATCACGGCAAGCGTGAGCGTGGTTTCAAGCTTCCACGGGCCGTAGTCGATGAGGATATAGCCAGGCTCATTGCGCGCAATCAAGGCCAGACTGACCGCTGCCAGTAGGACGAGAATAATCTTGATGAGCAACTTCATGGTTGAGGCATCCCGCTACTGTTGTCGAGCGGTGGAATCTCTGTGGTGGGTGCGTTACCTTCAGGGGTGGGTGAGGGTTGCGTTGCATCGCTGGGTGTAGGCTCATCCGATGTTGCTTCGTCAGCGGTTACCGCGGCGGATGCAGCGTTTACTTCCATCAGTTCCCCTAGCGCCTTGAGCGAGGCCGATATTTCGGGCAACGGCGGGCTGATATCCGTGGCGCTCAAACGTGCGAGGGTATCCAGCATATGTCGGGTTGCTGCGGCATTAGGATCGAAATAAGTTTTCAGCCAGGCGTGCGCAGTATTCAGCGTGGCGCGAAATGTTGGGGCATCGCGCCTCAGCAGCGCCAGGCGTGCTGCCTCGAGTTGCAGGCGCAGATTTTGATAAAGAAAATAACGCTGCTCGGGTGCTATAAGCGGCTCGGTGGTTTTATTTTCATAACGCACTACCACCAGACTCTTGAGTGAGGCCCAGATATTGCCTGGCAGCGAGCGCCAATCTTCGCCCTTGGCTGGGCCCTTTGCCGCAGTCGGACTCGACGATTGCGCAGTCAGCGGGAGTTGATCGACGCTGTCTATCAAACTGCTCAAACTGAGAGCAAGGCCCGGTGTATCGGTTTGACTCAGCACCGAGAGAGCATTGATTTCCTTGGCAATCAGCCCGCGAATGTTAAGCACATCCGGGTCGCCGGTGGCGCGTAAACGCTCATCGGCTGCCGTCAAAGCGGTTATCGCAGTACCCACATCACGGTCGAGTAGCAAATGATTATTCGCACTGCGTACCAGATACTCGGCCTCGGCAAGGGCCGTGGAAACTCCGGTTTTTTGACGTACCTGTGCATACAATGCCCGCACTGAATTCAGCAAGTCTTGCTGGGTAGTTTGCAAGGTAGTTATGCGCTTATCGACTTCGCCGGAGAGGGCATTGCTTAATCGTTGTGTGTCGGATTGCAGCGCGGTTAGCTGCAAATCGGCCTGCTCCAGCCGCTGGGTGAGTTGTTTCTCAGTTTCATGCAACTGGCCTAGAAAGAAATAACCGGCACCGGCCAAGCCCAGTGCGGTAAGCAGGGCCAGTATGGCGAACAAGGTGGCCCAGCGCGCGGATTTAGATGCACATGCAGGTTTTATTTCATCTGGCTGCGCGACAGATTCAGTGCTGGGCTCAGCAGCACCAGGTGCAGGAGAGTTATAACCTTCCGAAGGAGTTTTGGAAACCGTGCCCGGTGTGGATTCAATGGGGATGTCATGGTTCATGCTTTTTGATGCCTCTCTGTGCTGCAATCACTGTTGCTTCAAGTAGCGCGTCGTCACTCGCCGACTTACTTACCTGTGCCGGATGATCGAAGTCAAGCTCGCGCGCCAGTATCGCGGTACGCTCGCTTAACACCACCAGAGGAATCTGGCGCAGGCGCTGTTGGCCTTGGATACCTGCCATGTCGAATAGATTGCACAGGCCTTCATTACTGGTGACGGTAATAATATCAACTTTAGCCTGTTCAAGGGCGTTCATCAGCGTGCCATTGTCTGTCTGTGGCTTTGCGCGGCGATACACTTGCGCATATACGACGGTGGCACCACGCTGTTTGAGTGTGTCGGCCAAAAATTCGCGGCCACCCTCACCGCGAAAAATAACAATATTTTTGCCAGCCACATCGTGCATTTCCGCCAGATCCAGCAGTGCCTCGCTATTGAATTTTTCGCTGGGGAAAATGTCAGCGCACAGACCGAATTGTTCCAGTTCCTTGGCGGTGCGCATGCCAACCGTGGCGAGTCTCAAGTGCAAGGGTAACGGTCTGTGCGCCAAAATCAAACTCAGGGCGTGGGTGACGGCATTGACGCTGATGAAGATGGCAATGTCAAAATCATCGAGATGGTTAATAATCTCATGCAGCGCGGCAGGATCGTCAGGCTCGGCAATCTCCAGCACGGGGAACAGTATGGCCTGCCCGCCGTGTGCCTGGATCAATTCACACAGGTGTTGTGCCTGGTGCGCGGGCCGTGTCACCAGTACGCGCACATCCTGTAAGCTGCGACTATGCACTTCAGGTAAAACGCGAATCCGCATAGACGTCTTTCAGAATCGCTCGCGCGCCGCGTTTCAACAGGTCATCGGCCAGGGTTACGCCAAGTTTTGCGGCATCCTGAGGATCGCCGCTGATGGTGCCGCGTACGACTTCGCTGCCATCGGGCCGGCCCACGAGGCCCCGCAAAGTTAATACCCCTGCCTGCAGCTGGGCATACCCTGCGATAGGCACCTGGCAGCCACCTTGCAATTGCCGGTTCATGGCGCGCTCGGCGTGCACGCAAATGTAAGTCTCGGTATCGTGCAACACACCGATCAATCCATGGATGCGCGCATCTTTGCTGCGGCACTCGATACCGATCGCGCCCTGGCCGATAGCGGGCAGGCTGGTCTCGGGCGCCAGATACTCGGTGATGCGCGCGGCAAATCCCAGGCGCAGCAAGCCGGCAGCCGCCAGGATGATGGCATCGTATGCGCCGTCGTCGAGTTTTTTGAGGCGCGTGTTTACATTGCCGCGCAGGGTCGCGATGGCAAGATCGGGGCGGCGTTCGTGCAATACCGTTTGGCGGCGCAGGCTCGATGTGCCCACGCGCGCACCCTGGGGTAGATCGTCGAAACGCGCGTAAGTATTGGAGACAAAGGCATCGCGCGGGTCTTCGCGCCGGCAAATCACCGGCAGGTGGAGGCCATCGGGAAATTCCACGGGCACGTCTTTCATCGAGTGCACGGCAATATCGCTCTCGCCTTCCAGCAGGCTCTGCTCCAGCTCCTTGACGAACAGGCCCTTGCCGCCGACCTTCGCGAGCGGCGCATCGAGAATCTTGTCGCCCTGCGTGCTCATGCGCACAAGTTCAACTTGCAATCCGGGGTGGGCCGCAAGCAAACGCTCGCGTACATGCTCTGCTTGCCACAGGGCGAGCGGACTTTTACGGGTAGCGATACGGAGAATAGAGTCGGACATGGCTAACCAGAGTGATGTAAAACCCTAATGCTAAGGCGTGACGGGCGGCTAAGCAAATGTAATAAGCTTAGTCGGCCCTGGGGTTGAAAAATATCAGCACAGCACAGACGCCGGCTTAGGCCTTATAGTCTTTTAATCGTAGGCGTACCGCCGCCATGTGGCGGCGGCTGACTTCCAGTTGCTCGTCAATCCCGCGCAGTTTGATCATCAGGGCACCGTCGGCGTTTTTTCCCAAGCCCGCAATACCGGCATGGGCCACAAGTGCATTGCGGTGTATGCGCAAAAAGTGCGCGCCGAATTCTTGCTCCAGCGCCATCAGAGAATCTTCGATGAGCACCTGGCCGGTCTGAAAACGCGCAGTGACATATTTTTGATCGGCCTTGAAATATAAAATATCGGTCACCGGCACAAGCTGGATATTACCGTGCAGTAGGGCGCTGATATGCGTGCGTGCTCGAGTCTTGTCGCCGGTATGCAATGCGGAAAGCTGTTTGTGCGTGAGTTGTCGAGCGCGGCCCAGCGCACTTTGCAGGCGCTCTTTGCGTATCGGTTTCAGCAGATAATCAACCGCGTGGGCTTCAAACGCGGCCAAGGCATAATCTCCGAACGCGGTAGTGAAGATAACTGCGGGCGGGTTTTGCGTAGTGCAAAAATGCAGCGCAGCCTCCAAACCGTCCATGCCGGGCATGCGTATATCCATCAAAATAATATCGGCGCGTAATTCGGTGCCCATAAGCACGGCCTCTTTACCGTTGGCAGCCTCACCGACTATCGTATAATCGCCGATCTCTGCAACGAGTTCGCGCAGACGTCCGCGCGCCAACGCCTCGTCATCGGCGATGAGCACCTTCACACTTCGCTCCTTAAATAGGGGAAGCTGATCTGCACGGTATAGCGGTCGGGCCGTTTGTCAGTACGATCTACGTTGAGCCTGCCATGCTTTCCATAGTAGGCTTCCAACCGCTGCTGGATATTTTGCAGGGCCATTCCATTGCTCTGTGTGTGCGGCCTGGCATTGTTTGGAAGTATTGGATTATCGATGGTAATGAGGATTAAATTCTTATCCATGCGGCCACTAATCCGGATCGTGCCGCCCTCGGGCAGGGGCTCAATGCCATGGTAAACGGCATTTTCCACCAACGGCTGCACGGTCAGCGAGGGAATCAGCGCGTCTTGTGGAACACCATCCATTTCCCATATAACCGTAAGGCGTTCGCCCAATCGCAGTTGTTCGATCTGCAAATATTTGCGCGACAAATCCAGTTCGGCACGCAGCGGTATTCGTAGTTGGCTGTCGCTCAGGCTGGCCCGGAACAGATCGGCCAGATCCTGAACCGTGGCCTCGGCAACCTGCGGTTGGTTGCGAGTTAGACTGGCGATGGTATTCATGCAATTGAATAAAAAGTGAGGGCGGATGCGAGCCTGCAAGGCCTGAATGCGCGAGTTTGTTTCGGATTCCAGAT
>JBDSMM010000022.1:0-15308 GCA_039915825.1 Gammaproteobacteria bacterium
CATCTTACGATGCCTGTGGGCTTCACTTAATATGAGAGAGTATGTTCAGTAAAGTTCAATGGCCTCCTTAGTTCATGACTAGATCACGGCGCGGTAATAAGCTGATACCTAAAGAGCTGGGCCAGGCCTATATCGAATCAATGTCGCACGATGGCCGTGGCGTTGCGCGTATTAATGGCAAAGCGATTTTTGTACAAGGCGCCCTGCCCGGGGAAGAGGTTCTGTTTCAGTATGATACGCAGCGTAAAAATTTCGATGAAGGCCACGTTGCCGATATATTGAAGCCCGCGCCGGCACGCGTGACACCGCGCTGTCGGCATTTTACCGTTTGCGGCGGTTGCAGCCTGCAGCATATGGCCAGCGATGCGCAACTGGAGGCAAAGCAACAAGTGCTGCTCGATAACCTCAAGCACATCGGAAAACTACAGCCCCGGACGATACTTCCCGCACTGCGCGGCCCGGCCTGGGGTTATCGCCGCAAGGCGCGCTTGGGCGCGAAATACGTGGTCAAAAAAGAGGCGATGCTGGTCGGATTTCGCGAGCGCGGCAGCTCGTTGCTGGCCGACCTTACGCAGTGCGAGGTATTACATCCCTCGGTCGGCAGCTTGCTGCCGGAGTTGCGCGCGCTGCTCGCCGGACTGGATGGCTATGATCGCATTCCGCAGATCGAGGTCGCCGTGGGTGATGCGGCAACGGCGCTGGTATTTCGCCACCTTGACGAATTGTCTGACGCAGATCAAACGGCCTTGAGCGTCTTTGGCAAGGCGCACGACTTGCAGATTTATGTGCAAGCGGCAGGCCCGGACAGCGTATCCTTGCTGTGGCCGCAACAGGCCACGCTCAGTTACCGCTTGCCCCGCTACGATCTCGAACTATTCTTCGCGCCCACCGATTTTACGCAGGTGAATGCGGAGATGAATGTGCAAATGATCGATCGCGTTGTCGAGCTACTCGACCTGCAAACCACGGATCGTGTGCTTGATCTCTTCTGCGGTCTTGGAAATTTTACCTTGCCCCTGGCGCGCCGCGCCGGTCGTGTAATCGGTGTGGAAGGTGATGCAAAACTCGTGCAGCGTGCGCGCGACAACGCATTACATAACTCTGTGAGCAATGGGGAATTTTATACAGCGGATCTCGCTAAGGAGATTGCCGATGCGCCTTGGGTAACTCAATGCTTCGACAAGATACTACTTGATCCGCCGCGCACGGGAGCGCTTGATCTCATCAAGCAATTGCCGCGACTTGGTGCTTCGCGCATAGTTTATGTTTCCTGCAACCCATCGACACTGGCGCGTGATGCGCACGAGCTAGTACAGTTGGGTTATGAGCTTGTCAGCGCCGGCGTGATGGATATGTTCCCGCATACCACGCACGTGGAATCTATTGCCCTGTTTGAAAGGATAAAAAATTAAGCTATGGAATTCATCACTCAAATTATTGATATCGTTCTGCATCTCGATACCCATCTTTATTCCCTGGTGACGCAATACGGCGTGTGGGTATACGCTATTTTATTTCTGATTATTTTCAGTGAGACGGGCTTCGTGGTAACGCCGTTCTTGCCTGGCGATTCACTGCTGTTTGCCGCCGGGGCCCTCGCCGCCAGCGGGGCATTGGATGCCATGTGGCTATTTTGGTTGCTAGGCCTCGCGGCGGTACTTGGCAACACGTTGAATTATGGAATAGGCCATCTGCTGGGGCCCAAGGTATTCAATAAAGAAGGCTCGCGTTTTCTCAATCGTAAGTATCTGGATCAGGCACATGGTTTTTATGAGAAGTACGGCGGCAAGGCCATCGTCATCTCGCGTTTTATTCCGATTATCCGAACCTTCGCACCGTTCGTGGCGGGTATCGGTAGCATGCACTACGCCCGCTTTCAGTTTTACAATATCAGTGGTGGAATCTTGTGGGTAGGCTCGCTGGTATATGCGGGCTATCTGTTCGGCAATATGCCCTGGGTGAAGGAAAATTTCGGTGCGGTCATCGTGGCGATCATTATCGTTTCTATCCTTCCCGCCGTTATCGAATATTTCCGCCAGCGGTCGTTGAACAAGAATAAGGAAATTGTCTAACAGAGGTTTGCAAGCAAAGTCATCCGACCCAGGCCCGCGCATTGCGAAACATGCGCATCCACGGGCCGTCTTCTTTCCAGTCGTCCGGATGCCAGGAATTAGCCACGCTGCGAAACACACGTTCAGGGTGTGGCATCATGATCGTGAAGCGGCCATCGGATGTCGTCAGCCCGGCAATTCCCAAGGGCGAACCGTTCGGATTAGCCGGATAAATTTCGGTAGCTTGTCCGTAATTATCCACCCAACGTAGCGCCACGAGACCGGCGTCAAAGGCCTGTTGAGCAGAAGTTCCCGGGCGGTATTCGGCACGGCCCTCGCCATGCGCGATAGCGATCGGCAACCGCGCCCCCGCCATACCCGCTAAAAACAGGGAGGGCGAGACAGGTACTTCCACCAGCGAAAAGCGCGACTCGAACTGTTCTGAGTTGTTGCGCGCAAATTGCGGCCAAAGTCGCGTGCCCGGGATAAGCGCGTACAGCTGCGACATCATCTGGCAACCATTGCATACGCCCAAACCAAAACTGTCGGTGCGCGCGAAGAAGGCGGAAAATTCATCGCGCGCCTGCGTGTTGAACAGGATGGAATTGGCCCAGCCGCGACCTGCGCCTAACACGTCGCCATAGGAAAATCCACCGCCTGCAACGATGCCTTGAAAGTCGCTCAGCGACGTGCGTCCAGACAAGATATCGCTCATATGTACGTCGAAGCAGCTAAAGCCGGCGCGGTCGAAGGCGGCGGCCATTTCCACCTGACCGTTCACACCCTGTTCGCGCAGAATGGCGATGCGCGGACGCTTACCTTCAACGATGTAAGGCGCGGCAATATCCTCGGTGGGATCAAAGCTGAGCTTGATGTTGGCGAGGCCCGGATTGCCGGCATCCAGCAAGGCGTCATATTCCTGTTGCGCGCAATCCGGATTATCACGTAATGCCTGCATGCGGTAAGAGGTTTCCGACCAGGCGCGGTGTAAATTGACGCGCGTGTCGGTGAGGATTTCCTGACCGTCTTTGGTGAAAATGATGCGGTCTTCCGCGTTCAGCTTGCCGATGTCGTGGCTGTGTTCGGCCAAGCCCGCCTTGGTCAGGTAATCGCCCACAAGATGCGTATCCGTGCTACGTATTTGCAGCACGGCGCCGAGTTCTTCGCAAAACAGGGCGGCGGCGGTATTATCGCCCAAGGTGTCGATCTGTACCGTTACACCGGTGTGCCCGGCGAAGGCCATCTCGCAAATTGCTGCGCACAGACCGCCGTCGGAGCGATCGTGATACGCGAGGATCAGACCTTGTTCGTTCAAGGCTTGGATGGCGGCGAACAAGGTCTTGAGCATTTGCGGGTCGTCAAGGTCGGGCACACTCGCACCCAAGCCACCATCGCGATCCGCATAGACCTGCGTTAGCGTCGATGCGCCCAAGCGGTTACGGCTGCAACCAAGGTCGATCAGGAGCAAATTTGTCTCGCCGCAATTGGTGCGCAATTGCGGCGTGAGAGTCTTGCGGCAATCAGTGACGCGAGCAAAAGCCGTGATGACCAACGAGAGCGGCGAGCTGACGGACTTGGAGAAGCCGTTTTCCTGCCAAACACTTTTCATCGACAGCGAGTCTTTGCCTACCGGAATCGAAATGCCGAGTGCTGGACACAGTTCCATGCCCACGGCTTTTACCGTGTCATACAGGGCGGCGTCTTCGCCGGGATGGCCGGCAGCCGCCATCCAGTTGGCCGAGAGCTTGATTTCGCTGAGTTCAGTAATACGCGCGGCGGCAATATTGGTGAGCGCCTCGCCAACCGCCATGCGTCCGGAGGCGGCGGGGTTGATCAGCGCCAGCGGCGCACGCTCACCTATGGCCATGGCCTCGCCCGTGTACACATCAAAGCTCGTAGCAGTAACGGCAACATCGGCGACCGGCACCTGCCAGGGGCCGACCATCGGGTCGCGGCTCACTAATCCGCCGACTGTGCGGTCGCCGATGGTGATGAGAAAGCTCTTGTCCGCTACTGCGGGGAAGTGCAGCACACGCAAGGCAGCCTCGTGCAGGTCGATGCCTGCGGTGTCGAACTCTACGGGTGCAAGACTGCGGTGGGCTACCTCACGCACCATGCGCGGCGGCTTGCCGAGCAGCACGGACAGGGGAATATTGATGGGCGTATTGCCAAAGTGTATATCGCCGAGCACGAGTTGCCGCGTCTGCGTGGCCGTGCCGACCAGGGCGTACGGACAGCGCTCGCGCGTGCAAATTTTATCGAATTCATCGAGCCGTTCGACCGATACGGCCAGCACATAACGCTCCTGCGCTTCATTGCTCCAGAGTTGCATGGGCGACATGCCGGGGTCGTCACTGTGGATAGTGCGCAGTTCCAGGTGTGCGCCGCGGTAGCTGTCATTGACAAGTTCCGGCAGGGCGTTGGACAACCCGCCCGCGCCCACATCGTGAATGGAGAGGAGGGGATTGCCCGCACCCATCTGCCAGCAACGGTCGATGACCTCCTGGCAGCGGCGTTGCATCTCCGGGTTGTCGCGTTGCACCGATGCAAAATCAAGGCTCTGCTGACTCGTTCCACTCGTCATCGAGGATGCCGCGCCGCCGCCCAGACCGATCAGCATGGCCGGCCCACCCAGCACAATGAGCTGCGCACCTGCCGGGATATTACCCTTTTGCACATGCTTGGGCCGGATGTTACCTAGGCCGCCGGCGAGCATAATGGGTTTTAAGTAGCCACGCTGCTCAAGGCCATCAGGTGTTTCGAATTTTGCCTCGAAGGTGCGAAAGTAGCCACAGATGACTGGACGACCAAATTCATTATTGAATGCCGCCGCACCGATCGGTCCTTCGAGCATGATTTCAAGGGGCGTTGCGATGTGCGCCGGTTTGCCGTAGTCATCCAGTTCCCAAGGCTGCATAGCGCCGGGAATGCGCAGGTGCGACACCGAAAATCCGCTAAGACCTGCCTTTGGTTTTGCACCACGACCGGTGGCACCCTCATCGCGAATCTCACCACCCGAGCCCGTGGCTGCTCCATAAAACGGCGCGATGGCAGTGGGATGATTATGCGTCTCGACCTTCATCAAGATGTGCGAATCTTCGATGGTATAGGCGTATTTCGCACTATCGTTCAAGGGGAAAAAGCGGCCGGCGGGAAACCCCTGCATCACCGCAGCATTGTCTTTGTAAGCGGAAAGCGTGCCTTGGGGTTGGTGCTGATGAGTGTTGCGGATCATGCCGAACAGGGAAAGTTTTTGGCGCTTGCCGTCGATGACCCAGTCCGCGTTGAAGATCTTGTGACGGCAATGTTCGGAATTGGCCTGTGCGAACATCATCAGTTCGACATCGGTGGGGTTGCGTTCCAGTGCGGTGAAGTTTTCGTATAGATAGTCGATCTCGTCAGCAGAGAGCGCGAGGCCGAGCGCCGCATTAGCTGCAAGCAGTGCCGGCTTGCCCTGGCCAAACAGGTCAATGCTGGTGAGTGGCGCGGGCTCGGCATGCAGAAACAGCTGCTCTGCTGCGTTGAAATACCCACTTTTATTGGAAAATTCGCGGGGACAGTTGAATAACATTTGTGTCATGCGGTCGTGGATCAGCGGCGCGACGCGCGCGATTTCCTGCTCGCTAAGTGCAGGGTCATCATGCTGGGTGAAGGTGTAAATAATGCCCCGCTCAATGCGCCGCAGTTTTGCCAGGCCGCAGATGCGGACGATATCGGTTGCCTTGCTGGACCAGGGTGACAGGGTCCCGGGGCGCGGCGCGATCAGCAGCCTGTGTGCAGGGCTTGCCGTGCCCGCAGTGTCAGGCATAGGTATGTTTAGTAGCTGCTCAAGTAGCCGCTGCTCAACTGCCGTCAGCGCTTGGGTGAGATCCGCGAAATGTAAAAACTCCGCGCGCACGCCGATCAGCGCCGGAATTTCCGCCCGCAGAATGGCCGTCAGCTTATCAAGGCGAAACGGCGAAAGCGCCTGCGCGCCAGGCAGTTGGAGCATAATTTCTCTTTATGGAATTTGCAGCGGATCGTACGTAAATTTTAACAAACTTTGAGACGAGGGGCGAATGGTGAGCGATTCGCGTATGTTGCACACGCAAGTCTGAATGCAGGTCGCCCCTTGGCATGTTGACAATTGCTGGTGCTGTGCGCTTATCCCACCGCGCGCCACGCCAGGCCTTGGTGCTGATCTGCAATGCCGATCCACTCCGGCTCGCAGTCGAGCGTGGTGCATAGGGCCTGCCGTGCCAGTGCCGGCGTATTGTTTTTTTCACTTAGGTGCATTGCTACAAGATGTTGCAGCCGCGAACAATCCAGGCGCGTCAACAAATGCGCGGCCTGCGCGTTGCTCAGATGCCCCAGCGATCCGCCCACCCGGTATTTGAGTGACGGGCTGTAACTGCCTTCTGCGAGCATCACACTGTCGTGATTGCACTCGATCAGCAGGGCATCGCAGGCGTTCAGCATTGTTTCGATGTAAGGCGTGCAGGATCCCGTGTCGGTCAACAAGCCGAGGCGGTGCGCACCGTTAGCGAATACGAACTGGCTGGGCTCGCGCGCGTCGTGGGGGACGGGGAACGGTTGGATTTCAAGCGCATCAATCGCGAAAGTTTCATGACTGCTAAAAAATTGCAGCGTCGGTAGGTCGGCAAAGCGCTGGGCCGACCAGGTACCCGGCGTCATCCATACCGGTATCCCGTATTTGCGTGCCAGGACGGCTACACCGCTGACATGATCGGCGTGTTCGTGCGTGATCAGGATGGCGGTCAGCTCAGCCGCATCCTTACTCAAACGTGCCAGACGCCGTTCAATTTCTTTTAGGGTAAAGCCGCAGTCAACCAAGATACAGGTATTGCCCTGTTCCACCAAAGTGGCATTGCCGCGGCTACCGCTGCCCAGTGAGGCGAAGCGCATTGTCAGATCCGGGCGGTACACTGCAACTGCCAGCTTAATAGTTTCACCCGGATGAAGTGCGCAAGAATTACCGCCAGTCTAACCGCGTTACTTCAACTGTTCTTCAAGTAGGGCCAGAATGCGCTTAGAGGTGTCGGAATTATCGGGCTTACCTTCCTTGTTGAGCACGACGATGCGGGTGGCAGCATTTTCTGCACCGACCACGCTGACCAGGTATTCGTTGCTATTGGGTTTAGCGTCGTCCTTCCAGAATTTCAGTTTGGATAAAAAGCCGCGTTTCTGGTCATCCTTGAGCGGGTCGATGTAGCGCACGTAATACACCCCGCGGGAACGGTCGCGATCTTCAACCGTGAAGCCGACACGGTCAAGCGCGAGGCCGGTGCGGCGCCAGGCCCGTGAAAAATCTTCATTAAGGCTTAACGCAGAATTGCCTTCTGCATCGCGTGACAATTGCGCGCGCGGACCGCCCTCGTTTTCTTTGGCAAGCAGTGTCTTGGCCTTCTTGTCATCTACGCCGAAGAACACGATCAAGCGGTTAAGCATTTCGATTTCCAGCTCCGGATCGGAGGCGCGCTCCTGAAACACCGTCGATTCTCCTTGGGCCACCTCTTCGACGCCGCGATGGCTGAGGTATACCTCGGTAGTGCCTGCTTCTTTGCCGCGCTCAAGCCGCACGCGGAATTTATCGCGCGTGGATGCAGAGTACAGGGAATCCAATGCCTTGCTCAGGAACGAGCGGATCGGATCCTTGGGGATATCAGCGCGATTTTCGATCCAGTCAGTCTCCATGATGCCGATGCGCGGGTCTTCCTCTTTGAGCAGGATGCCGGCGTCCAGCCAGAACTGACGCACCTTCGGATAAATCTGCTCGGGTTCGCCCTTAATCACCAACCAACGCTTGTCGCCGTCACGCTCTACGCTGATATTCGCCTGCTGGGTCAACACGGTTTCAGTGGCTTTGGACTGTGAGTCTTGGCGCTCGTCGTTATAGGCCGAGAAGGTGGCCGTGCCGTCGGGGTTCATATCGGGAACGACCAGCGTATCGTCGATGGTGGAACTGGTGAGATCGGGCGGGACTTCCAGTGGCGGGAGCGAATTGCTTTTCTTGTATTCTGCCTTATCGTTGGAGCCAGAGGTCACTTCATCCAGCTTGGCAGACAACGCGCTGCAGGCGCAGAGCGTGGTTAGCATCACGATAAACGTGCTTGAGCGAATGAATTGGTGAATAGTTGCCATAATAAGTAAATCCTATAAATTAATCTGTTGCATAGCCTGCCTGACACGCATCTGGCTGGCCTCCGACAGAGGAGTTAACGGAAGACGTATTCCCGGCGGAATCAGCCCCATTTGATGTAATGCCCATTTTACCGGGATTGGGTTGGACTCGATAAACAGCTCTTTATGCAAGGCTGCCAGCCGGTCATTCAGAGCCAAGGCCTTAAGCCGGTCGCTGCGTAGTGCTGCGGCGCTCATGTCGTGCATAAGCCGGGGGGCCACGTTGGCGGTGACCGAGATCACCCCTTTGCCGCCCATCATCATGACTTCCAGCGCCGTAGCATCGTCGCCTGCATAAACGTTAATTGTATCACCACAGCGTAGCAGAATCTCGCGCACACGCTCCAGGTCGCCCGTGGCCTCTTTGATGCCGATAATATTGGGAATGCCAGCCAAGCGCTGTATCGTCTCGGGCAACAGGTCGCAGGCAGTCCGCGCGGGCACATTATAAAGTATCTGGGGAATAGGGACGGCCTCGGCAATGGCCTTATAGTGCAGATAAAGGCCTTGTTGCGTGGGCTTGTTATAGTAGGGTGTTACCAGCAGGCAGCCGTCCGCCCCGGCCTGCATCGCACAGCGCGTCAGGGTGATAGCCTCGCTGGTGGAATTGGCACCGGTGCCGGCAATGACCGGCACTCTGCCACCCACCCGTTCAACTACCTGGCGGATCACGGTGCAGTGTTCGTGCTCGTCGAGCGTAGCCGATTCGCCGGTAGTGCCTACCGCGACAATCGCATCGGTACCGTTTTCAAGGTGGAATTCGACGAGTCTGCGCAGACCTGCGTCATCAAGGTCGCCATTGGCGTGCATCGGGGTAACCAGGGCCACCATACTGCCGTGAAACATAATCTCTCCGGGCGTCTTTATAAGCAGGTGAAGCAGACGGCAACGAGCATTGCATGGCCTTTATCTTGCATGTTGCAATAAACCGGATGGCCTGCCAAAGCAGGGTTGGTGGAAGCTGGGCAGACGAGTCCGGACTATAAGGCAGGCGAAATAAACTACGAAGCTCTGAACCTATGCGCATGGTACGTGGGCTCTTATGAGATGACAACACCCCGGTGTGGCAATAACTTTGCTTCACAGAAACCGCCAGAGTTTCCATTTAGTACACAGGAATATTGAATAACTACTATGGTTGAGAAACAGCTTAAGTCAGGAATGGCGTGATCCTATGGCAATATCCGACGTTAATTTCAAGCTCAGCGGCCTGGCCCGCCGATTGGTGCAGGATGGAATCCTGGCCGGCCCGCTAGCGCAACAGGCTCAAGAACAGGCGGCGCGCAACAAGGTACCGTTTGTGACCTACCTGGTGGAAAGCAAAATCCTGTCCAGCCAGACAATCGCCAATGCCGCATCGCATGAATTCGGCGTGCCGTTGTTCGACATTAATGCTATGGATATGGAAATGGCGGCCATCAGCCGCGTGGAAGCCAAGCTGGTACGCCAGCATCACGCCTTGCCGCTGTTCAAACGCGGCAACCGGCTGTTTTTAGCCGTCTCCGACCCCACCAATCTGCGCGCCCTGGATGAGATTAAATTTCATGTGGGGCTCAGCACCGAGGCGGTCCTCGTTGAGGAAGACAAGCTCACCAAGGCCATTGAGAAGGCCCTTGATAAGCAGGACAACACGATCACTGCGCTAAGCGCGCTCAACGATGCCAGCCTTGACGATCTTGACATCAGCAGTGGCGACGATGAAATGCGTCCCGAGGCCGATGCCAGCGATGTCGACGATACGCCAGTGGTGCGCTTTGTGAATAAAGTGTTGCTTGATGCTATCAATCAAGGGGCTTCGGACATTCATTTCGAGCCCTATGAAAAGACGTTGCGCGTGCGTTTTCGTCAGGATGGAATGTTGCGCGAGGTAGCCTCGCCCCCGGTGGCGTTGGCGTCACGCATCGGGGCGCGTTTAAAGGTAATGTCGCGCCTTGATATCTCGGAGCGGCGTGTGCCGCAAGACGGACGCATGAAGATGACGCTGTCGAAAAACCGCAGCATCGACTTTCGCGTGAGCAGTTGTCCCACGCTATTCGGCGAGAAAATGGTGCTGCGTATCCTCGACCCGACGAGCGCGCAACTGGGCATTGATGCACTGGGTTACGAGCCGGAACAACAAAAACTGTTTGTGGACGCCATTCATCAGCCCTACGGCATGGTGCTGGTCACCGGCCCGACGGGCAGCGGTAAAACGGTATCTTTGTATACCGCACTCAATATTCTTAATACTGTGGACCGTAATATCTCCACGGCCGAAGACCCGGTTGAAATTAATCTGCCTGGCGTAAATCAGGTGCAGGTCAATCCCAAGTCAGGTTTAACATTTGCCAAGGCGCTCAAGGCATTTTTGCGTCAGGATCCGGATATCATCATGGTTGGTGAGGTACGTGACCTTGAGACCGCCGAGATCGCAATCAAGGCTGCGCAGACCGGCCATATGGTGTTATCAACATTACATACCAACGATGCCCCGCAGAGCCTTAATCGTTTGGTGAACATGGGCGTGGCGCCATTCAATATAGCCTCGGCAGTATCGCTGGTTATTGCCCAGCGCCTGGCGCGCCGCCTTTGCAGTCACTGCAAGAAGGCGGAAACCGTTCCGAAGGAAACTTTGCTGAAGCAAGGTTTTAAAGAGCAGGATTGGAGCAAACTTAAACTCTACGCGCCAGTGGGCTGCGATAAATGCACTAACGGCTACAAGGGCCGCGTGGGGGTATACCAGGTCATGCCGATCTCGGGGGGTATTGCGCGCATTATTATGGAGGGTGGCAATGCCTTGCAAATTGCCGATCAGGCGCGGCTTGACGGAATCCCTGATCTGCGTGAATCAGGCTTGAAAAAGGTGGGTCAGGGCTTGACAAGTTTGGCGGAAATTAACCGCGTGATTACTGAATAAGTCGGGAATAGCAGGTTACAAGGTGACAATAACACCCTTGTGACGGATCAATTGTTAAGGGGGCAGTATGGCGGCAAAGGCGATCAAGAAACAGGACCTCTTTACCTGGGAGGGAACGAATAATAAGGGGGTACGCGTCAGCGGCGAGGCGCGTGGAAACAATATTACCCTGATAAAGGCCGATCTCAGGCGTCAAGGCATACTGCCGCGCAAGGTCAAAAAGAAATCCAGTTTTGGCCGCAAGAAAAAGGTCACGCCTAAGGACATCGCAATATTCAGTCGACAAATCGCCACCATGATCGGCGCCGGCGTCCCGCTCGTGCAGTCGCTGGATATCATTGGACAGGGGCATGAAAATGCCGGTGTACAGGACTTGGTCATGGCTATCAAGGCGGACATCGAAGGCGGTACGTCGCTGGGCGAGGCGCTAGAAAAACACCCCACCTACTTTGATGAACTCTACTGCAACCTGGTACGGGCGGGCGAGCATGCCGGTATTCTTGAGACCATGCTCGTCAAGATCGCCATCTACAAGGAAAAGACCGAGGCGCTCAAGGGCAAGATCAAGAAGGCCCTTTGGTATCCGGCCGCGGTTATCGTCGTGGCCTTCATTATTACCGCTATTTTGCTGATCTTTGTGATCCCCCAGTTTGAGTCGCTATTCAAAGGCTTTGGAGCTGACTTGCCCGCGCTCACTATGTTCGTGGTCAAGCTCTCCGTGGTATTCCAGGCGTGGTGGTGGGCTATCTTCGGTGGTATTGGGGCAGCCATATACAGCTTGGCGCAGGCGAAGAAGCGCTCGCGTAAATTCAACCACTTCACCGACCGGATGATGCTGAAGCTCCCCGTTATCGGTCAGATTCTGCACAAGGCAACCATCTCACGTTACGCCCGCACGCTCTCGACAATGTTTGCTGCGGGTGTCCCGTTGGTGGAGGCCATGGAATCCGTGGCCGGCGCGGCGGGTAATATTGTCTACAGCGAGGCTATTCTGCAGATACGTGATCAGGTTGCGACCGGTCAGCAGTTGAACCAGGCGATGCGCCAGGTCAAGCTGTTCCCCAACATGGTTGTGCAGATGGTGGCTATCGGTGAGGAGTCCGGCGCAATGGACAGCATGCTGTCCAAGGTGGCGGATTTTTACGAGGAAGAAGTCGATAATCTGGTCGATTCGCTTACCAGTTTGCTCGAGCCTTTGATCATGGTGGTGTTGGGCGTGCTGGTGGGCGGCATGGTGATAGCGATGTATCTACCGATCTTTAAATTGGGGTCAGTGGTCTAGAGTTTTATTATTCTGCCCAGCCTCCGGGTATTCGGGCATACCCAAACCCCGCCGGCCAGTCCACCTGCCTTGCGATGCTATGCTGCGTCTATGGATTAAAATCTAGATCGGTCAGCATATAATGTTACCCGGGAAAAATATCGTCTGGATAATCAAATTTCGTTCTCTTCAGTCATAATGAAAACATCATGGTACTGACCGACGCTCTTCAAATAACACCCTGGCTAGTTGTTTCGCTGGCGGCCGTGCTTGGTTTGTTGGTGGGCAGCTTCCTCAATGTCGTCATCTATCGTTTGCCGGTGATGATGCAACGCGAGTGGCGCACGCAATGTGCGGAGCTGCTGCAAACCGCCAGTGAACCGGCACTGCCGCGCTTTGATTTAAGCACGCCGCGTTCACGCTGCCCGGCATGCAATCATGCAATTACCGCGTTCGAGAATATTCCGGTTATCAGCTATCTGGTGTTGCGCGGCAAATGTTCGGCGTGCAGCAAGGCGATTTCGCCACGTTACCCGTCAATTGAAATTTTAACCGGCATACTTTCCGCCATAGTCGCTGCCCATTTCGGTTTTGGCTGGATGGCTGGTGCTGCCCTGATATTGACGTGGGCGCTGATCGCCCTGAGTTTTATCGATGTCGACCACCAGCTATTACCCGACAGTATCACGCTGCCGTTTTTATGGGGCGGGCTGGCGCTCAGTCTGGTTACGCTCGATGGTAATGTGCTGTTCGCGAATAGCCATGACGCCATCATTGGTGCGTTTGCGGGTTATTTGAGCTTGTGGTCGGTCTACTGGTTATTCAAACTGCTCACCGGCAAGGAGGGCATGGGACATGGAGATTTCAAACTGCTTGCTATGCTCGGGGCCTGGCTCGGCTGGCAGGCATTGCCGGTTATTATTCTGATGTCCTCGCTGGTCGGTGCGGTAGCGGGAATAGGCATGATTCTCATACGCGGGCGCGACCGAAATTTACCGATTCCATTCGGTCCGTATCTGGCACTGGCGGGCTGGATTACGCTGCTGTGGGGTAAGGATATTACCCACGCCTATCTGACCTTCGCGGGGCTCACATAACGAATGTTGAAAGTCGGATTGACCGGGGGGATCGGCAGCGGCAAGTCCACGGTGGCGCAATGCTTTGCCGATTCGGGTGTGCCGGTGATCGAAGCCGACGCCATTGCCCGTGAATTGGTGATGCCCGGCATGCCGGCCTTAGCGCGCATCGTCGTGGCCTTTGGAGCTGATATTTTAACCGGCGCGGGAGTCCTGGATCGTGCGCGCTTGCGAGCCCTCATATTTCGCGATGCTGCGCAACGCGCAAGCTTGGAGGCTATCCTGCACCCGCTTATTCGCGCGGAGATGGAGGCGCGCATCGGAAAACTCTCCGGCTTGTATTGTGTGTTATGCATTCCACTGTTGCTGGAGACGCGACAGGTGCATCGGATTGACCGGGTACTGGTTGTCGATGCCCCGCATTACCTGCAATACCGGCGCGTCATGGAGCGCGATCACACCAGCACCGGCGAGGTCGCCGCTATTCTGCGTGCCCAGATCGGGTTTCGCGAGCGCTTGGCCCAGGCCGATGACATCATTAACAACGATCAGGACCTCTCTCACCTGCGGCGCCAAGTCGACCGACTGCATCTGTATTATCAGAAGCTGGCGACGCAGAGTTTGCCAGCACCGCCCAAGTGATGGACAATAACCCCTCTTTTGTTCCGGGTAGTGTGGGTGCGACAACAAATTACTTACGAACAGCCGCTTAATGAAAGAATACGCACGCTATTGCGGCTCGAATTTCTTTTTCTTCAGGCCCACCATAGCCTGGAAGGGAGTTCAGTGTGGAACAGCCGCGCCACGCTCGCCTGTATTCTCGACATCTTGAGTGTCTGCAGCCGTACCGACCTTAAAACCGAGGTTCTCAAGGAATTGGAACGGCACGCTACCAGTCTGGCGCTGCTCGATAAGTCGCCGAACGTCGATTTAACTGCGCTCGGGCTCATCCTGGATCAGTTGGATAACTTGATCGACCGGTTTCATGCTATCAGCGGCCAGCCCGGTCAGACACTGCGGCAAAACGAATTCCTGAACAGTATCAAGCAGCGTAGCGGGATTGCCGGTGGCCTGTGCGATTTCGACCTGCCTGCCTATCACTTTTGGTTACAGCAGCCTGCAGAACAGCGCACTAATGATCTGCGGCAATGGTTGAGCATCTTCGAGACGCTACGATTATCCATCGAACTTATCATGCGCTTAGTGCGCGAGTGTGCCGCGCCAACTCAGGAAGTTGCTATCGGCGGTTTTTCCCAAAAATCCCTCGAAGCGGATAATCCCAGTTGCCAGTTGGTGCGTGTTTTTGTACCCGCAACCTCGCGCTATTACGCCGAAATCAGCGGTGGCAAACAGCGCTTCACGGTGCGCTTTATGGAACCCGTGGCGGGCGGGCGGGCTGTTCAGGCCGTTGAAGATGTCAAATTCGAACTGACCTGCTGCATTATATGAACGCGCCGAAAGTTGTTAAATGTCCCACCTGTAGCACACCGGTCGAATGGTCGGACAATAATGCCTGGCGGCCGTTTTGCAGCGAGCGCTGCAAGCTTATTGATCTGGGTGCCTGGGCGGATGGAACTTACAGTGTTCCAGACAAGAGTCCGGCGTTTCCTGAGAGCAATCCTGAAGAACATTAATAGCTGTGCTTGAAATATCGATAATACAGGGTGCCATTGCCCACCCACAACGCCGCTACAAGCCCGTTATTTCCCGCCAGCAGGAGGCCGCCACCCGTTTATCTTTTCCCAGTGGCCACGCGGCTAGCCTCTTCAGTTGTTCGCTACTCAGATTACACCGTGCGCACCGATGTCTTGTACGAGTTGCGGCGCTGCATTCAACAGGAGTCG
>JBDSMM010000113.1:0-4040 GCA_039915825.1 Gammaproteobacteria bacterium
GCCAGGACGGCCAGGCCATAGGTGCCGATTTTATTGGCGAGGTCACCATTGGCAGCGATGCGATCCGCCCCCACAATCACCCAGTTGACTTGCCCCTGATGCATCAAATGCGCGGCTGCGGAGTCGGTAAGCAAGGTGACGGGGATACCATCCTTTACCAGCTCCCAAGCAGTCAGTCGCGCACCCTGCAGCCACGGCCGTGTTTCATCAGCGAATACGCGCTTAATTTTACCGCCGGCATACGCGGCGCGTATTACACCCAAGGCTGTTCCATAACCACCGGTGGCGAGCGACCCGGTATTGCAATGGGTCAGCACCCCGCTGCCAATATCCAGCAAATCTGCTCCCAGCTGCCCCATGCGGCGGTTATCAGCAAGATCCTGTTCATGAATCATTTTCGCCTCTGCAAGCAGCACCGCCACAGGCTCACCCACCAGTTCAAGAATTTTTTTACGCATTCTGCTCAATGCCCAAAACAGATTGACTGCGGTGGGGCGTGATGCCGCAAGCAACATCAGATCAGCTTCGATATCGTGCTGCCAGGTTGCCGGGGCAGCCGTATAGCGCTGCTCAGCAGCCAGCACCACGGCGTAAGCGGCACATATCCCAATGGCAGGCGCGCCGCGTACTACCATTGCGGAAATTGCCTGCGCCAGACAGGCTACCTCCGTGCACTCAATGTACTCTTGGCGCTGCGGCAAGAAACGCTGATCGAGCAACCTGACTGTTCCGTCCAACCATTCAACGGCACGAATACTGTCGTAAGTTTCTATAGACATGAAGGTTTCCCAAGGCATAAAGAAGAGAGTTGTTTCAGGCGACCCTACCAGCCCCGCCCGCCTGCAGGCTTAAAAAGTTGTTTATTTTATTCGGGGATATGGTAAATTATACGTGCTAGACTTGCTGATAGATGCGTGGCTATCCATGATCGGAACGATTGGTTAACTGTGTAGCTGTATAGAATTCTTGTGATCAAGCGCGATACTCAGTAAAGTAACCGAAAATTTAAACTTATAGGAGTTACTCAATTATGCAAACAACAATTAAGAATCTTATCATCAGCGGTATTGTAGTAGCTCCGCTGGCGTTAGGTCTGAATCTAGCTTCCGCAGCAGACGCAACGCAGGGAGCAAAGGGAACTTACAGTAACAACTCTTCTTATGTAGTCGATTCCCAAGGATACCTGGTTAAAGATAGCCAAGGCAATTGCATACGTACGGGCGCCTGGAATCAGGCAAATGCCTTGGCCGAATGCGGTGATAAAGTAGCTGAAGCTGCTCCAGCACCAGCGGAACCTGCGCAGGGCCCGACGCCGCCTGCAATAGCCGCAACCACCTTACAAGCCGAAACCCTGTTCGACTTTGACAAGGCAGTGCTTAAGCCGGAAGGTAAGGCAATATTGGACGAGTTCATCACCAAGCTTAAAGATCATCCTGAAGTTGAGGTTATCATGGCGACTGGCCATACCGACCGTATCGGTAGCGAAGCTTACAATCAGAGATTGTCTGAGCGTCGCGTTGCCGCAGTAAAGCGCTACATGGTCGATAAGGGTGTTGCTGCAGACCGCATTGATACCGCAGCCCGCGGTGAATCCGAGCCGGTTGTAGCCTGCGAAGATGTCGGTGGTGCAGAAAACCGCCGTAATAAAGCCCTGATCAAGTGTCTTGCTCCGAACCGCCGCGTTGAAGTGGAAGTCACGGTTCAGGCAGAAACGCAGCGCTAAAAAGCTTTAAACTAAACACGTCAGCAAGATTAAGCCCCGCCTAGTGCGGGGCTTTTTTGTGGGGCAAGGTGAATGAGCGAGGCTGCATTGTTGTCTTAAGCCTTACGTGAAATCAATGCGGTACTACATGTCGATGTGTCCATGCTAACCATAGACCTGCTTATCCATGCACGCTGGATTATCCCCGTGGAACCTGCGGGATTAGTCGAGCACCACTGCCTGGCCATTCATGAAGGCCGCATTCTTGATCTACTGCCCAGTACGGCAGCAACCGACTTGTACCAAGCCAGTCAAAGTATCATTCTCGCAGAACATGCACTGATTCCCGGGCTGATTAACGCACATACCCATGCGGCCATGTGTCTGTTACGCGGACTTGCCGATGACCGGCCGTTAATGGAATGGCTGAATGAACATATCTGGCCGGCGGAAAATACCTGGGTAAATGCCGACTTCGTGCGTGACGGCACGGAGCTTGCGGTTGCAGAAATGCTGCGCGGCGGCACCACCTGCTTTAACGAAATGTATTTCTTTCCTGACGTTGCGGCGCGTGTGGCCTTCAATACCGGCATGCGCGCCAACATCGGCCTGATCCTGTTTGACTTCCCGACAGCCTGGGCAAACGGGCCCGACGAATATTTATCCAAGGGACTGGAAGTTCACGATAGCTACCGCGACAACCCTCTCGTTACCACTTCCTTTGCGCCCCATGCGCCCTATACGGTGTCGGATGCTCCACTCGAAAAATTGAGGACTTATGCCGAGGAATTGGACATGCAGATTCACATGCATGTTCACGAAACAGCCGATGAAGTCAGGCAGAGTTTCGAGCACTACCACGAACGACCCCTGGCCCGGCTGCACCGTTTGGCTCTAATCTCACCACGTTTGCAGGCCGTGCATATGACGCAATTGACCGAAGCGGAGATTGCTATGTTCGCTGCTGCAGGTGGGCATGTACTGCATTGCCCTGAATCCAATCTCAAGCTTGCCAGTGGATTCTGCCCGGTCGACAAGCTGGTTAAAGCCGGTGTAAACGTCGCGCTGGGCACGGACGGCGCGGCTAGCAATAATGACCTCGATATGTTCAGCGAAATGCGTAGCGCCGCCCTGCTTGCCAAAGCCGTGGCCAATGATGCCACCAGCATTCCGGCCGCCATGGCGTTGCGCATGGCCACCTTAAACGGCGCACGCGCATTAGGAATTGATGAAGTAACAGGCTCTTTGTTGCCCGGTAAGGCTGCGGATATTACTGCCGTCCACCTTGCTGGAATTGAGTCGGAACCGGTTTATGACCCCATTTCTCAATTGGTCTACGCCACGGGCCGCAACCAGGTTACCGATGTCTGGGTCGCAGGCCAGCATCTTCTGAGTAACAGGGTGCTCACCCAAATGGACGAACGTGCCACCCTTGCCAAGGCCCGTGAATGGGGCAGAAAGATAAGGAAGAATTAACCTGATCCCCCGCATTCTGCAAACCACAATCCCCCAAAATGCCTTCGCCTGCCGCTATAACGCAAGTCAGAAATCAGTCGAATTTAACCTTACACGGTTCTACGGTATGCTAGCAGTATGAATCAACCCGCGCAGAATATTGATGTCCGCGAAATCGCTAAGTTCGAAGTCCTGGCTGCACGCTGGTGGGATCCGACCAGCGAATTCAAGCCACTGCACGATATTAATCCGCTACGTCTCGATTACATCGATGCAAGGGCTAAACTGGCTGACAAACGAGTGGTGGACATCGGTTGCGGCGGCGGTATTCTGGCCGAGGCCATGGCTGCGCGCGGCGCCGATGTCACCGGTATTGATATGGGTCTGGCGCCTTTACAAGTGGCGAAATTGCATCTATTGGAATCCGGGCTCATCGTCGATTATCAACAAATTACCGCAGAGCAGCTTGCCGAACAGCGGCCCGCTCAATTCGATGTTGTAACCTGCCTGGAGATGCTCGAGCATGTGCCTGATCCTGCCTCGGTCGTCGCAGCCTGCGCCAAGCTGGTCAAACCCGGCGGCCACGTATTCTTCTCCACTATCAATCGCAACCCAAAGGCCTACCTTTTTGCTGTTCTCGGTGCGGAATATGTATTGAATCTGCTGCCCAAGGGCACGCACGATTATGCCAGGTTCATCCGTCCCGCCGAACTGGATGAGTGGTCGCGCAAGGCCGGCCTCAAGCTGCGTGATTTAACGGGCATGAGCTACCATCCGCTCACGCGCGCATATTCACTGGGCCGTGACATTGACGTCAATTATCTTGCCCACGGCATACGTCCCGATGCATAGCCTGCGTACCGTCCTGTTCGATCTGGATGGG
>JBDSMM010000036.1:0-8238 GCA_039915825.1 Gammaproteobacteria bacterium
ATCGCCCATCGGCCAGACCTATGCTCAGCCCTTCCATGATGAAGATTTTATCTTCGCGCATCAGGGTTTTATCGAAGATTTCCGTACTACGTTGTGCCCCGTGATGCGGCATTTCCTGGCGCCGGAAATCGAGGCGCGTATGCAGGGCCACACCGAAGCGGAATATCTGTTCGCGACCTTGCTGCATTTGCTGGCCGACGATGATGAGATGTCGGTCGACCAGGCTATGGCCGAGATGTTTGTCTTGTTGGATGATTGGCTCGACGAACTCCCTGCTTTGTTGAATATTATTATCAGCGATGGTGAAGGACTTTACGCCGCGCGCCATGCCGTGAATGCCGAGTGTGCGCCGCTTTATTACAACACCGATGACGAGGCTTTTCCAAATGGCCAATTGATCGCCACCGATCCGCTCACGGATTCCGGCTTCTGGCAACCCGTGCCCGAACATCACATGCTTATACTCAATGTGGATGGGCCACCGGAACTGTTGGCATTATAAGTTGTATGGGTTATTCAGGGGAACATATCGCCCACGCATACGTGCCGACTTTAAGGCGGTGTCCCATCTTACACAAACATGCTACTCAACATTAACCAGCCATCCCTATGAATCCGAGTGTTTTTAGCGGGGTATTGATTCTTCTGGCAGTCGCCGTACTCGTGGTAGCGCTGGCCAGACGCTTTCACCTGCCGCCGATTCTGGGTTATTTATTGGTCGGTGTGCTGGTGGGTGCTCCGGAAATCGGATGGCTTTCGATGTCCGCCGACATGCATCTACTAGCGGAATTCGGCGTGGTGTTTTTAATGTTTACCATCGGCCTGGAATTTTCTCTGTCCAAGCTGCTTACCATGAAGAATGCGGTGCTTGGTCTGGGCGGGGCTCAAGTGACGATCACCACTATTGTTGCCGGCGTATTGGCCTGGTGGTTGGGCATGAACCCGCAAGGCGCGTTTGTGGTAGGCGGTATTATCGCCATGTCATCCACTGCAATCGTGATTAAACAACTGACCGAGCAGGGTGAACTCAACACCCGTCATGGCCGGCTGGCAGTCGGCGTTCTATTATTCCAAGACCTTGCCGTGATTATTTTTCTGGTCATTATTCCTACCTTGGCAAGCAAGGCGGAAGGTTCGCTGATCGTATCGCTGGCCTGGGCATTGCTTACAGGCGCACTGGTCATTTTTCTGTTATGGGCCGTCGGCCATTGGCTGCTACGCCCGTTGCTGCGCTATATTGCCGCCCGCCATTCATCGGAACTCTTCATACTTACCATATTGCTGGTTACGCTGAGCGCCGCATGGGCTACAGAGCAGGCCGGTCTGTCGATGGCGCTCGGCGCATTTCTCGCCGGCATGGTTATAGGCGAAACCGAATTCCGGCATCAAGTGGAGGCCGATATTCGTCCGTTTCAAGACGTGTTGCTCGGCCTGTTTTTCATTACCATCGGTATGCGCCTCGATCTTGCTGTGCTGCCTGCGATCTGGTATTGGGTACTGCTGTTGCTGGTCGCCATCGTGGTATTCAAAACTGCGTTAATTATGGGGCTTGGCAGATTCGAGGGCGTGGAACGGGGTGTAGCGTTACGCGCCGGGTTGAGTTTGGCGCAGGGCGGGGAGTTCGGCTTTGTGCTGCTATCACTCGCGCTAGGTTACGACCTTATTGATGGTCAGGCCAGCCAGATTGTGCTCGCCGCCCTGTTGTTGAGCATGGCCTTGTCGCCATTTTTGCTGCGCCACAATGCCGCGCTTGCCAGGCATATGTTTAAGCTAAGCCAAGGGCAAACGCCCGCGCAAACACAAGAAACCGTAAGTAACAGCGCGCAAGGTATGAATCAGCACATCATTATTTGCGGCTACGGGCGCGTCGGCCAAAATATCGCACGTTTTCTGGAGCAAGAAGGATTTGAATTTGTCGCGCTTGATCTCGACCCGCTACGTGTACGCGAGGCGCAAGAGGCCGGCGACCGCGTTAATTACGGCGATTCCGCACGTCGTGAAATACTTGAAGCCGCCGGTCTGAGCCACGCGCGCGCCGTGGTGGTTACGTATCACGCCGTACCATTCACGCTTAAAGTCCTGGAACATATTCAACGTCTGCGCCCCGATTTGCCCGTACTCGTGCGTACGCGCGACGACAGCGATATGGAACGTCTGCTCAACGCGGGCGCCACCGAAGTTGTCCCCGAAACGCTTGAGGCCAGCCTCATGCTCGCGTCACAGTTATTACTGATACTTGGCATCCCCGTAACACGCGTAGTCAGACGCGTGCGTGACGTACGCCATGACCGTTATCGTTTTTTGCGCGGCGTGTTTTACGGCGAAGAACACTTTTCGCTGGAGCAGCCCGAAAGCCAAAGCGAACGTTTGCACTCCGTTGTGTTACGCGAAGGGGCCTACGCCATAGGCCGCACCCTGGAACAACTCGGCTTGGACCAGCACGGGGTGGTCGTCACCGCCGTGCGCCGCAACGGCATCCGCGGTCCAGAGCCCGAGCCTTATACCCAATTGCGCGAAGACGATGTGTTGATTTTATATGGAACGCTGCGCGGGCTGGAGGCTGCCGAGGCAATTTTGCTGAGGGGGTAATTTACTGTTTTAGCTAAGAAAATACTGTAACCTAAAATTGAAGCAAAACAGGGAAGGAGACGAGACGCGGTGTCCGCTGAGTAGCGCCATTGCCTACCGGGGAGCGCGCGGACAGGTTGTACCTTGGACGTGAGGGGTGACATGCCAGGTTGCGGGGGGGTACGATAGACATATAGCGGTCACTGTTTTAAGCTTTATTTTTAAAGGTATTTAGCCTCGGCAGGCCGACGTGCCCAAGCCACGACAAGGACAGCAGACGATAAGGGAGAGTAGCACTATGAAAAAGCTGGTTGCGGTAATTGTTTTAGCGGCGGTGAGTACCGGCGTTTGGGCTAACGAATTTATCAAAGGTTTTCAACGCCCTGATGGTACCTATGTGGCAGGCCGCACTCAGGCAGGGGAGGACCAGGTGCCCCCGGCGTCCTCAACACGTGATGACGAGCGGGACGAGGAGTCTCTAGTCGCCAAGCCGCAGGATCTTACCTTGGGTGGGAGCTTGGGAAATACCGGTAGGCGCGACCCGCGCGTGTTGCGAAATGCCGCAGCCATCGAACAGATAGTCGAGCAGGAAAACGGCGCAGACGGCCTTACTCAGGGCGACAGTTTTTATGTCAGGAAAAGCGTTGCCAGGGAGTATTACGAGCGCCGCATTCCCAACAGTTTACGCACCAATGAGTCCACCCATCCCTACGGTTACAACGCCAACAGCTACGTTATCAATAACCAGAAGCTGAACAAATACCGGAAACTGTTTGAAAGCAACGGCAGGTGAGTTTTTATCCCAGCCGCTAAGCCCGCACTAACGGGGCTTGTCGGCTGGGGCTTACAGCTGCTTTAAAGATTCACCTTACTGCGCCCTTGGTATGAATCAATTAGCCCTGTGCTCCGGATAAATGTTGCTTATCCGCCCCCGCCTCGGAAAATTCTGGCAAACAGGCCGTCCATCATGTTTGATTGGGTCATCAGATACAGGCCGACCATGGAAATGACCGTGAGAATTAATAATATGCCGAGCAATGTAAGCAGGGCAGTTTGACGCCTGTTGGGAAGCATGGGGCTTCAGTTTCTCCGGAATAAAGCATGTTCACGTTGCATCTGCTTACGTGATGCTAAAATTATAAATCGACATAGGTTGGTAGGAATGAAGCTGACCTCATTAAACTGCATTTCAGCGCGGCAGGCAACTGGGGCGGTCATGTGTCGGCAAAATTTTCGGTTAACCAAGGTCGGCGGGTCTGATCAACCGCGCCTCGGACTGCACGATAAGCTTGCCGCGCATCATGGCCATGCCGCACGTAAAAGTGAATTCGCCGGCCTGTTGCGGCGTGAATTCGATGGACGTTGTTTTAAAGGCAGGCAGGTCGCGTGCGATGCCGAAGTCACCCAGAATAATTTGTTCGCTGCACGAGGCGGTCTCATCCCGATAAAAATTCAGGCGCACGGGCACGCCTTGACGCACCACGATCATGTCCGGATTATAACCGCCCTTGACCGTGATATTGATGTCCTGCACGCCACCCGCATCGCGCGCATTGTAGACCCCTTTGCGCGGGCCGAAGAAGTACCAAAGTACAACTATAATCGCCGCTATTCCACCCACTACTACGAATATTTCACTGGCGTCCATTTAGTTGGTGCTCCTGTTTTGTACAGATGCGCCGAAACGCCGCAGCCGCAGACTGTTGGTAACGACCGAGACGCTGGATAACGACATTGCCGCGCTGGCGATAATGGGCGAAAGCAGCCAGCCGGTGTAGGGATATAACACGCCGGCAGCGATGGGGATACCGATTACGTTATAAGCGAATG
The DNA here is from genome assembly GCA_039915825.1 of Gammaproteobacteria bacterium. Classification (GTDB taxonomy): domain Bacteria; phylum Pseudomonadota; class Gammaproteobacteria; order SURF-13; family SURF-13; genus JBDSTW01. The sequence goes on from JBDSMM010000036.1 coordinate 4,399, forward strand.
CCCAGAATAAATTTTGCTTGATGGTGCGCAGGGTTGCATGCGAGAGTTCAATGGCGGTCACTACGCCGCGCAGGTCGCCCTTCACTAGCGTGATGTCCGAGGCTTCGATAGCGACATCGGTGCCCGTGCCGATAGCAATGCCGACATCGGCCTGCGCAAGCGCCGGGGAGTCGTTGATGCCATCGCCGATCATGGCGACAATCTTTTTCTCCTGTTGCAGCCGCGTGATTTCTGCCACCTTGGCCTCCGGTAAAACCTCGGCGAGCACGCGTGTGATTCCAACCTGCTCGGCAACGGCATGCGCCGTGTGTCGATTGTCACCGGTCATCATGACGACCTCGAGGCCGAGTTTGTGCAGGGTTGCGACCACTGCCCTGGCCTCGGGTTTAATTTCATCGGCAATCGCAACCAGGCCAGCCAGCCTTTCGTCCAGCGCGACAAACATCGGCGTTTTTCCTGCACGGGCCAGTCTCTCGGCTTGGTCCTCAACACCAGCGAGCGTGATGTTGCGTTCACGCATCAGCGCAATATTGCCGAGCATCACGTGGCGATCATCCACCACAGCCTCGATGCCATGCCCCGCGATGGCCTTGAAATTTATCGCATCTGTAAGATCCAGCTTACGCTCTTGGGCCGCACGCACGATTGCCTCGCCCAGCGCATGTTCACTGCCGCGCTCCGCCGACGCGATTAGCCTCAGCAGTTCATTTTCGTTTATTCCTGGCACGGCAATCACATCGGTTAATACTGCCCGGCCTTGCGTAATGGTGCCGGTTTTGTCGAACACGACAGTGTGAAGTTTGTGCGCAATTTCCAGGGTGGCCCCACCCTTGATAAGCACGCCATTTTCGGCGCCCTTGCCGGTGCCGACCAGAATGGCCGTTGGTGTGGCAAGGCCAAGCGCACAGGGGCAGGCAATGATAAGCACCGACACGAAGGCAACCAAGCCCAGGGAGAAGCGCACATCGGTCGGTGCGAGTACGAACCAGATTACAAAAGTTGCAATGGCGATGCAGATGACGATGGGTGTGAAAATGCCGCTGATGACATCTGCCAGGCGCGCGATGGGCGCCTTCGATCCCTGTGCGTCCTGCACGAGCTTCACAATTTGTTGTAGCGCAGTGTCTTTGCCGACCTTGGTTGCTTTGAATTTAAACGTGCCGGATTTATTAAGCGTCGCGCCGAACACCTCGTTGCCCGGCGTTTTATCGACGGGCAAGCTCTCGCCGGTCAACATACCTTCATCGACCGCAGAGCTGCCTTCCACAACGATACCATCCACCGGAATTTTTTCACCCGGTCTTACAATAACGAAATCGCCGGGTACGACTTCGTCCACGGGAATGTCGATCTCACTGCCACTGCGTACCACTCGTGCCGTTTTGGCCTGCAAGCCTATCAGCCGTCGGATTGCCTCGCCGGTGCGTCCCTTGGCGCGAGATTCAAGCATTCTGCCGAGCAGAATCAGCGTGATGATTACGCTCGCCGCCTCAAAATATACGGGAGGCATGCCACCCATCCCCGGCATCGAATTATTTACGTTCCCCTGAGCGAAGAAATGCGGTGCGATAGTTGCGGCGATTGAATAAAGATAGGCCGTACCAGTGCCCGTAGCGATGAGCGTATTCATGTCCGCCGCGCGATGACGGAGTGCCGCCCACGCGCCGCGATAGAATTGCCAGCCTGCGTAAAAAACCACGGGCGTAGTGAGTGCAAGCTGTAGCCAGTTAACACCGGGAAAATTGAATAAGGCAATGCGGCCGTGCGCCATGGCAATAATCAGCACCGGTACAGAGAGCACCAGCGCAACCCAAAACTTGCGGCGCAGGTTGTGATATTCCGCATCGCGCGCCGATTGTTCGGAGTGTTCCGCTGCATCTCCATCGCCAGCCCTTCGGCTAACCGTATAACCAAAGTCTTCAATCGCGCTATGAATGGTTTGGGCATCGCTTATTCCGGGCACGTACTCAACGCGCACCTGCATCGTGCCGAGGTTGAACGAGGCATCGACAACACCTGTTACGCGGCGCAAATGCTGTTCTAGCTGAAAGCTGGCCCCGGCTGGCCGCGCCGAGTCATCGACGATGAAATCCGCACGCGCCGTTCCCGCCGTTGCATAGCCAGCATCTTTAACCACCTTCATCAGCGTGCGTACGTCGATAGTGCGCGGATCATACTCAATCGTCGCGCGGGTCGTGGCGAAGTTGACACCTGCGCGTCGTACGCCCGGCGCATTGGAAAGGTCGGTCTCAATGCGCCGCGCGCAGGCCACGCAGTTCATGCCGGTGATGGGTAGTTCGATGTGCTCACTTCGCTGGGTCGTGATGTCGCTGATGGGAGCTATTGTGTTCGCCATGATTACCTGCGCAAGGAAGTATTAAAGTGTATGGCCTGGGATATTAAAATATCCGCGTTGCCAGTCTGTTAACCACAGAAAAGTATTTATAAAGAGAGTTAAAATCTTGATCTCAGCGTAATGGAGATAGCGCGCCCGGGTTCCAGTAGCGGGTTGGTAATGCTGCGTGCAAAGCGCACGTCCTCTACGGTAGCGGGCTGTCGATAACTTTTATCAAATATATTTTCCAGACCGATGCTGAGCTGCATCTCGGGCAACCGCGAAGAAATCTTCCACAGGTCAACGCCGGCGTACAAATCCATTATCGCAAACCCCGCCGTTTCGCGTTCCTGATCGGCATCAATTCGGTCTTTGCGCAACGACCACTTGCTGATTCCTTCGACAAAAAAACCGTTGGTATGTTCGTAGCGCAGGCCGATCAAGCCATTCAGAGGCGGTATATAAGCCAGAGGCTGGTTCGCTCCGGAATCGACGCCTCGGACATAGCTCGCATTCATGAATGCGCTCCAGCGCGGTGCCAGCGCCCAGTTTGCGTCTAACTCCAGGCCATGAATGTTTGCCGCGCCGGCATTCTGGCGTTGTAGCGAGGGTAGTCCCTGGAAGATCAGCGGACGGCTTACGATGAGATTGCTGTAGTCACTGTAAAATGCGGTCAGATTGGCAGTTAAATACGATAGTCGCAAACGCGTGCCGGCTTCGTAAGTTATGCCTTGCTCGGATTCGAGTTGCGGATTCGGTACCAGAAAACCGCTGCCCTGGCGGCTCGCGCCAAAGCTTTCTGTCGTCGCGGGTGCGCGGAAGGCCTTGCTGATATTTCCCGTAAAATGCAGCGTTTGCCAGGGCCGGTAAATAACGCCTAGCCCGCCGGTCAGCGGAATTTCAGTAGTTTCCTGGTTGCGCTCGAAGATTGCGCGCAAGGCTTCGTCGGGCAGCGGATCAGTTTCCGTGGTAGTGCGAATGTAGTCCAGGCGCGCCCCCAAGGATACTGTCCAGCGCTCCGACGGATCCCAATCATTATGGACAAATACCCCAACATCGGTCTGGCTATTATCCGGCGCTGTTTGCCGGCGCGGAAATCCGCTGACTTTCGCAATACTGCCATCCGTATTAAACTCCGTGGTGCGTACCGCGGTCTGTGTACCTTTACCTTGTTGGTGAAAAAAATCCGTACCCACAGTCAACACGCTTGTTTCCCACGGCAAAGCGCCGAGCAACTTCCCACCGATGACGAGTGGCCCGCCGATTATATTCTCCACCTCACTGAGTTGATTCGGCTGTCTGCGGTTTTGAATGTCGATATCGGTAAATAATTTGCGGGCATACAGGCTGGCTTCTACCTTTTCTAATGTAATATTCCGGCCGATCTCCGGGTTGTTGCCGGCGTAGCTCAATTTGATAAATTGCTCTTGCAAGGGATCTTCACGCCTGCGCACAAACGGTGCCCCGGGCGCGCCACTAATACCACCCGCACGACCCGCTTCGAC
>JBDSMM010000017.1:0-4554 GCA_039915825.1 Gammaproteobacteria bacterium
CTCAGGTCCCAGGTCGCCCTTGTCCAGCACATTGGGTAGTGAGGTGGGATGCAAAAGGACGCCGGCGCGCCGCCGTTTGAGTAGGCTGGTGGTCAAGGTTGGTTAAACGTAATTCTGCGAGGAACGCATGGTGCCGCTGTGTGATGAGAGATGTTCACTGCCGCGGCTCATTACCAGAGAAAGGTAATCCGGTATGGGTTGACCCAGCAAACGATAGAGATTGGACAGGTGCAAGCGAAACAATTTTTCGAAGTCGCTGACGATTTCACTGGGATTGTAATCGCCGAACCACCAGAACCAATCAGAACCCTCGCACACGGCAAGCTGTGCCTCGGCGGCGCGCAGTTGCTCGCCTTGCAGGCCCGCGCCCACGGCAGCATCGAACGCCTGTTTTGCATCGCAAAGCATGTCCCATCCGCGATTTTTTGCCGGGTCTCCGACCCATGTTGAAAAAGTGCCGTACACCCAACTGCCCGCGACCATCTGTTTCAGTACGGCAGGCGTGCGGTGGGCCTGCGTTTTCGCCAGATAATCACTGAAAGTCGTAAGTTCCAGGCCTAGGTGACTACTGAGTTTTTGGTACAGCGTGGCAAGAAAGTGAAACGCGTTATCGGGGTAATATTCCCAGGCGTTTTCGCCGTCGAGGATAATGGATACCACATGATTTTCTTTGTCCGTGCACGCGGCGGCAATGTTCTCCAGATGATGCACAAGATTATTGACGGCGTCATCGCTATGCCAGTTGGAATAGGTAAACCCGATCAGGTCGGATAAGCCATCATCGCGGAAAAAACATTCAATGCCGGTGTCGGTCACCTGGTAGGGTTGATATAGCCACTGAGTGGGGGTTAAACCGTCAAGCTGTGCCGACTTAGCTAAACTGTTGTGCAGCACTTTTTCACCGCTCGCGGCCCAGCGAAAACCACTTTCACCGAGTAATTTAAGCGTATCGACGCTGACCCCGCCTTCAGAAGGCCAGCAACCTTGAGGCTGTATGCCGAAATACTGTTGAAACACTTTCCGGCCTTCGGCTATGTGCGCGCGCGCGCGCTCCACGCCGCCGGGGTAGCGAGGCAGCAATGGCAGGTCGGCATACGGCATGGCATCGTGCGCGCACTCCAGGCTGATCAAGAGCGGCATAATGGGATGCGCCTGGGGCGTCATCGATAACTCGACCTTACCGCAATCGCTGAGGGCACGATAGCGTTGGATCACCGACCCCACAAGTTCGCCGATGACTTCGACCAACAAGCGTCGGTCGGCATGGCTAAACCCTTGACCCTTTTCGATGAGTTGCTTGATGCGTTGGTCGTGCATGCGCACGGTCTCGCCCATCCAGGCCAGGTGATACCAGACCAGGATATCGTCCAGAAATTGTCCGCTCAGATAAACGATTGTTTCCGAATCCCTCAGGAATCGTGTCGCGAGTCCGGCGAGGCGGGTATAGGCCGGAAAACGGTTAATAAGACGTTCTTTGTTTGCTCGCAGACAGGCACGAACCAGGTCTGCATATTCATGGGCGGCCAGCGCTTGCGGTGGATTGGCGAGTGCGGCCAGTAAGGGGTCGCGCAATGCTTGCTGGTGCTCTAAAAAGCCTTTGATCTGCCCGGAATAATCGGCAAGCTGTTCAAGCATGACGGGTGAAAAATTGACCACCGCGCGTGCCTTTGGAATAGCCTCAATAATAGCGGCCATATCGACGTAGTCTTTGATCGCGTGCAGATAGGTCCAGGGTAGCGCGTACTCCCCGGAAAGCAGATCGCGGTATTGCGGCTGGTGCATGTGCCAGCACAGCACAACGTTAAGGCGCGCGCTATCGGACATGATGTATCGTCTGACCGAGCATTTCGGGCGTAACCAGCACCACGCCGCCCGGCGTCACGTGGAAGCGGTGCGCGTCTTCTACCAGGTCTTCCCCGATGACGGTGCCTTCCGGAAGTACGCAGCCCTTGTCGATCACTACTTTGGTTAGCCGGCAGTAGCGGCTGATCACTACGTCCGGCAGTACCACCGAATCAACTACTGACGCATAAGAATGTACCGAGACATTGGAAAACAACAGTGAGTGACGTACATAGCCGCCCGAGATAATGCAGCCTCCTGATACCATGGAGTCCACCGCCATGCCGCGCCGGTCGTCATCGTTGAACACGAATTTCGCGGGCGGTAATTGGGCCTGGTAAGTCCAGATGGGCCAGTCCTGATCATAAATATCCAGTTCCGGGGTCACGCCGATCAACTCCAGATTGGCCTGCCAGTAGGCATCCACGGTTCCCACGTCGCGCCAATAAGCGGATTTATCGCTTTGCTCCTGTTGGAACGGATAAGCACGGACGTGATATTTATCGATGATGCCGGGAATAATGTCCTTGCCAAAGTCGTGCGAGGATTTTGATATGCCCGCGTCTTTAATGAGTTGCTCGTAGAGAAACAGGGCATTGAACACGTAGATGCCCATGGAGGCCAGTGCCAAGTCATCGTGGCCCGGCATCGGCTCGGGTTGTTCGGGCTTCTCGGCAAAACCGATGACGCGCCCGTCAGCAGACACTTTCATCACACCGAAGCCCTTGGCCTGGTCTAACGGCACTTCGATGCAGCCCACGGTCATGTCCGCCTGGCTTTCCGCGTGAGCTGTTATAAGGGTGCCGTAATCCATTTTGTATATATGGTCGCCAGCAAGGATAAGGACGTATTTCGGTTTATGTTGACGGATGATGTCGAGGTTCTGATACACAGCATCTGCTGTGCCGGCATACCACGAGGTTTCAATGCGCTGCTGTGCCGGCAGTAGCTCCACGAACTCGCCGAACTCGCCGCGCAGAAAACTCCAGCCGCGCTGGATGTGTCCGATCAGCGAGTGCGCCTTGTACTGCGTAAGTACGCCGATACGGCGGATGCCGGAATTAATGCAGTTGGAAAGAGGGAAATCAATAATCCGGAACTTGCCGCCGAACGGCACTGCGGGTTTGGCGCGCCATAAGGTCAGTTGTTCGAGTCTTGAGCCACGTCCGCCAGCCAGAATAAGGGCCAGGGCGGAGCGGGTACGCGGTTTGACGAGGCGTTGTTTGGGGCCGGCGGATTGCATCGGATGTCCTTGTCGTTTTGGTCTGCCGGCAACCGGCGTGAGAAAGATGCCGTCTCCGTAAGCTGAGTTTATAATAACCTGACTGCCTTAGTGGGGTGGTATTATGCCATAGAATCTCTTCTCGGCTTGCTCGCCGGCCCAATAAACTACCCGAATATTATGACAAATCGATTGCCTTTGACGCAGAAGCCTCCCCACTTTCACGCACTTCCTGCGGAACTGCAAATGATAGTGGATGCGCGTCATCACGATCCCTTTTCCGTGCTGGGCAGGCATGCACTGGGCGCACCAGAAAATGTTATTCGTGCCTACATCCCGGGGGCGGCACAAGTCAGCATCGAAACCTTGGGTGGTTTGCTGCCGATGCTGAGGGTACCTAACACGGACCTGTTTGAATGGCGCGGCGCGCCGGCTGACGTGCCTGAGCGTTACCAGCTGGTGTGGGAGGATGCGAATCACACGTTATCGCGCGGCTACGATCCCTACTGTTTTCCACCGCAACTTTCCGAGTACGATCTGCACCTGTTCGGCGAGGGTAAACACTGGCACGCCTATCGCTTTATGGGCGCCCATGCACGCGTTGTAGACGGCATACCCGGCATTGTATTCGCCGTGTGGGCGCCGAATGCCGCGCGCGTCAGCGTAGTGGGCGATTTCAATGCATGGGATGGCCGCCGCCATCCGTTGCGGGTGTGCGGGGATAAAGGGGTATGGGAATTATTTATTCCGGGGCTGGACGCCGGTCTGCTATACAAATTTGAAATCCGCGACCGGATTCACGGCAATCTGCACCTGAAGTCCGACCCCTACGGGCAGTGCTTCGAATTGCGCCCTGATACCGCCTCCAGGATTACGCCTGACAGCTTGTTTGCCTGGCAGGACTCATCCTGGATGCGCGCGCGCGAAAGTGCCGATTGGCTGCATCAACCGATGTCGATTTACGAAGTGCACCTGGGCTCGTGGCAACTTGACGAGCACGGCAATTTCCTGAATTACCGTGTGCTGGCCAAGCGTCTTATCAGCTATGTTGCCGAGATGGGCTTCACCCATATTGAATTATTGCCCATCACCGAACATCCCTACGACGGTTCGTGGGGTTATCAGACACTAGGTTATTACGCACCAACCAGCCGGCACGGTAGTCCCGACGATTTCCGCTGGTTTATTGATTATTGCCATGCCCACAATATCGGCGTTCTGCTCGATTGGGTGCCAGGCCATTTCCCGAAAGATCTGCACGGCCTGGCCCGCTTTGATGGCAGCGCTGTGTACGAGCATGAAGATCCGCGCTGCGGCGAACACCGCGATTGGGGGACGTTAATATTTAATTACGGCCGCAACGAGGTCCGCAATTTTCTTATCTCGAGCGCGGTGTATTGGCTGGAGGAATTCCACATCGACGGTCTACGTGTTGATGCCGTTGCCTCCATGCTGTATCGGGATTACTCGCGTAAGGCCGGCGAGTGGCT
>JBDSMM010000078.1:0-13181 GCA_039915825.1 Gammaproteobacteria bacterium
CCCATTGTCCAATATTCCCCACTGCTGCCTCCCGTAGGAGTCTGGGCCGTGTCTCAGTCCCAGTGTGGCTGATCATCCTCTCAGACCAGCTACGGATCGTCGCCTTGGTGGGCTCTTACCCCGCCAACTAGCTAATCCGACATAGGCTCATCCAATCGCGCGAGGCCTTTCGGTCCCCCGCTTTCACGTCACCGTCGTATGCGGTATTAGCGTAAGTTTCCCTACGTTATCCCCCACAACCGGGCAGATTCCGATGTATTCCTCACCCGTCCGCCACTCGTCAGCACCCTTGCGGGCCTGTTACCGTTCGACTTGCATGTGTTAGGCATGCCGCCAGCGTTCAATCTGAGCCATGATCAAACTCTTCAGTTCAAAACATTTGGTTACCCAACTTTGCAGCCGATAACCCCATCTTGTTTCGATGAAAAGCGACCCTGATTCGTTTCAATTGAATTGATTCAAGGTTACTTACATCGACAGTCTTTTGTGAACCAGACTATCAACGCAAGCACCCACACAAATTACTTGATCTAAACTGTTAAAGAGCGACGGGCTTTTCATCCCGGTAGACCGCCCATTATACAAGCTTGGCGGTCGTAGTCAACGACTTCTGTCACATCCTTGTAATTATTACTGAGGCCGTTCGCTCCATCCGTAAGCAAAGGGTTTTAAGTTAGGAGGGGCGCATTATACGCAGGTCAAATTGACCGTCAACGCTTAATTTGGGTATTTTTGTTAAGCCGATATTAATTTTAAATTAAACAATCGAAACACGGGCAATTCGGCGTTTTCCAACCTGAATTACCTGGCTCGTGCCCGGCTGTATCTGAAGGGCACGGTCATTAATGCGCTCCCCGTTAATACGCACTGCTCCTTGGCCTATAAGACGCATTGCCTCTGAAGTACTTTCCACGAGGCCAGTTTGCTTGAGTAGGTTGGCAATAGGGAGCCCTGCGGTCGATGCCAACTTTATCTCGGGCATATCATCAGGTAGCTTGCCTTTCTGAAAACGCTCAATGAAATTTTCATGCGCGCGTTGCGCCTGAGTTTGCGTATGGAAGCGCTCAACAATTTCTAGTGCCAGCCTGATTTTAATATCGCGCGGATTGAGCCCCTGCCCGACTTCCTGCACCCAGGCAGCAATGGTTAATGCAGACTGGAAACTCAACAATTCCAGGTAGCGCCACATCAGTTCATCGGAAATAGACATCAGCTTGCCGAACATCTCGTCCGGCGGATCGCTGATGCCGATGGCGTTACCCAGCGACTTGGACATTTTATTCACCCCGTCCACACCCTCCAGCAGCGGCATGGTGAGGATCACTTGCGGCACCTGCCCGAATGCCTTTTGCATCTCGCGCCCCACCAACAGGTTGAATTTCTGATCGGTACCGCCCAGCTCCACATCGGCGCGCATAGCCACCGAGTCATAGCCTTGCACCAATGGGTAAAGGAATTCGTGGATCGCGATGGGCTGCCCGCCCGTATAACGCTTGTGGAAATCATCGCGCTCCAGCATGCGCGCCACGGTATGCTTGGCGGCCAGTTGGATGAGCTCCGCAGAACTCATTTTATCCATCCAGACGGAATTGAAGCAGATTTTGGTCTTGGCGGGGTCGAGGATTTTAAATATCTGTTCTTTATAAGTGCGGGCGTTTTCCATCACCTCCTCGCGCGTGAGCGGCTTGCGCGTGACATTTTTACCGGTCGGATCGCCGATCATGCCGGTAAAGTCACCGATCAAAAATAAGACTTCATGGCCTAATTCCTGGAATTGGCGCAGCTTATTGATAAGCACGGTGTGACCAAGGTGCAGATCAGGGGCGGTGGGATCGAATCCGGCCTTGATGCGTAATGGCATACCTGATGCAAGCTTCTTAATCAGGTCGTCTTCCAGCAAGATTTCCTGCGCTCCGCGCTTTATCAGTTTTATGTCATCAGCGCGCATGTCGCTCTCTCGGATAGTAAATTGGTAAACAGTATATCTTCGGCTTGACCCGGAAACGACTCAACGCGAGCAACCCCGGCCGACCCTGGCCGACCCTGGCCGTGAGATCAATCGCCTTTCGAGGGTTGACGCCATTTGCCACTGAGATTAAGGTAGGCACCTTGTAGCAGATACAGATTTCGTGGAGCCTTGAATCATATGTTCTCTTTACGGCGGCGTTTACGCCCGCAAACTATACAGGAATCACCGCTGGCGCGCTTTTCACACAAGCATTGGCTATTATTAATAGCGAGTGTGATGCTGGTGGCTGGGGTATTAGGATTAGTCACCTCTAACGACGCCAAGGCCACCCGCTCGGAGCGGGCATTTTGGAGCGGGGACTTACCGACCGCGCGTGACACCGCAGACAAAATGATACTTCCCCTGCGCCTGCCACCCCCAACTGCCCACCTTATCAGCAGCAACTTTCAGGATGCCACGCTCTCGGAACAAGACTGGCAGACGGTTCTTGTGAACCGTGGCGATAATCTTTCTTCGATGTTTCTGCGCTTAGGTTTAGGCGCCCAGGAAGTGCAGGATATTCTCGATCTCGGCGCCCCGGCCGCAACGCTGACCCGCCTGTCCCCCGGCCAGCGCATCAAGGTCAAGATTGACAAGAATCAGGAGTTTCAAGAGCTCGTCTACGATGTTGAAGAGAAGTCTTTGCATATCAAGCGCGAGCAGGACAGACTGCAAGCCACTGATGTTAAACATGAACTTGAAACGCGCGTGGGATTTGCCAGCGGCGTTATTGACAGCTCTTTATTCGAAACGGCCCAGAAAAGCGGGCTGTCCGACACGATGACGCTGGAAATGGCGGCGATCTTCCGCTGGGACATCGACTTTGCCCAGAATTTGCGGAGCGGCGACAGTTTTACCGTGCTTTATGAAGAATATTATCTTGCCGGCGAGAAGGTTCGCAATGGGGAGATTCTTGCTGCGGAATTTACCAATCGCGGGAAGACCTACCGCGCCACGCGCTTCAAACAGGGCGACGGCGAGGCCCTGTATTACACGCCTGAGGGCTTGAGCCTGCGCAAGGCGTTCCTGATTACGCCCGTCAAGTTTACGCGGATCAGCTCCGGCTTTAACCTGAACCGCTATCACCCGGTACTGCACCGCATCCGCGCCCATAAAGGCGTAGATTACGCAGCGCCCACCGGCACGCCCATCACCGCTGCAAGCAACGGCAAAATTGAGCTCAAGGGTGTGAAAGGCGGTTACGGCAACACTATTATTATTCAGCATGCCGGCAACTACAGCACGCTTTATGCTCATATGTCCGGCTTTGCAAAGGGCATTAAACAAGGCGGCACTGTGAAACAAGGCCAGGTGATCGGTTATCTCGGCCAATCCGGACTCGCCACTGGCCCCCACTTGCATTACGAGTTTCGCATAAAGGGGGTACACCAGGATCCGCTCAAGGCAAAACTACCCAAGGTGGAGCCAATCTTGGCCAAGTATAAGGACGCCTTTACCCAAGAAGCCAACCGGTTGATCGCGCAGATGGATATCCTTAAGAGCAACAAACTGGCACTTAAAGCGCCCTGATCTCCAACCAGCTTAACTTAGTTTTCGGTGTGCTTTACCTTCCTTCTCAGGCAGTGTGTGACTAACCCCTAACTTCTAGAATGCGAACCTTGTTCATCGGCCTGATGTCGGGCACCAGCATGGACGGCGTGGATGCGGCGTTGGTGGATTTTACCGGCACTGCCTCGCAACTAGTTGCCGTGCATAGCCACCCACTCGATAACCGCTTGCGTGAAGAGCTGCAAAGTTTGTCACGCACAGGCGTAAATGAGCTCGAGCGCTACGCTCAACTCGACGCACACATGGGGCGCTTGTTCGCAGAGGCTAGTTGTACCTTATTGCAAAAAGCGGGCATCCAGGCTCATCAAGTCAGCGCCATCGGCAGTCACGGCCAAACTGTGCGCCACAACCCGGCCGGCGCCGAGCCGTTCAGCTTGCAAATCGGCAATCCGTCGATCATTGCGGAAACTACCGGCATCACCACCGTGGCCGATTTCCGCCGCAGAGATATTGCCGCCGGCGGACAGGGGGCGCCACTGGTGCCCGCCTTCCACAATGCAGTGTTTCGCTCGCCCGTGCATGAGCGGGTCATCGTCAATATTGGCGGTATCGCGAATATAACCAGCCTGCCGACCGACTTGGAAAAACCGGTGGAAGGATTCGATACCGGTCCTGGCAATACCTTGATGGACGCTTGGACGCACCACCACCTGCATCAACGCATGGACGACGGAGGCTGCTGGGCCGCCACGGGCAAGCCCAATGCCCTGTTGCTGAACAGCATGCTGAATGACCCTTACTTTGCCCTCGCTCCACCAAAGAGCACCGGGCCTGAGTACTTTAACTTGGCCTGGCTCGACGACAAGCTACAAGAAACGCGGCAGAATGAGCTTTCCGCACAAGACATTCAGGCAACGCTGTGTGAGCTGACCGCCAGCACTATTGCACAGGCCATCGTTACCCGTGCGCACAAAAGCAAACAAATCCTGGTGTGCGGCGGCGGCGTTCATAACCAAACATTATTGCAGCGTATGCGTTTGCTGCTCGGAGGCCGCGAACTGGCGTCCACCCTTGCCTATGGCATTGATCCGGATTGGGTCGAAGCCATGGCCTTCGCCTGGCTGGCCAAACAGACGCTCGACGGTAAGCCCGGAAATCTACCCGCTGTCACCGGTGCACGCCGGGCGGTAATCCTCGGCGGGATATACCGGGCTTAGTTAATAGAGAGCGCTAGACGAAGCGCAACTGATAGGTCGCTATGCTCCTTAGCTCCTTAGCGCGCCTTCTTGTTTCTTATTGCAGTTTTTCCCTGTTTGCCAGCGGCACATAGTCCCGCAGCCCTTCTCCCACATAGACTTGCGTGGGCCGGATAATGCGGTTGTTTATAAGTTGCTCACGCCAGTGGGCAAGCCAGCCAGCCGCGCGCGCGACCGCGAAGATCGACGTGAATTGATCGGTGGGAATTCCCATTTCCGCGTATAAAATACCGGAATAAAAATCGACATTGGGGTAAACACCTTTAACGGCCAGCCTATCCTCGGTGGCTTCTTCCAGCGCGAGCGCGGTTTCAAACAGAGGGCTGACGTTGCCGCCTTTATGGGCTGCCAGCTTTTCCATGAGCCTTTGCAAGATCAAGGCGCGCGGATCTTTTACAGAATATTCACGGTGCCCCATTCCCCACACAACTTCTTTCGCATTGAGCTTCTTGTCCAACCAAGGCCTGACCCGGTCCGGCGAGCCGATCTCCTGTAGCATCTCAATAACGCGCTGATTCGCACCGCCGTGCAGCGGCCCGGCTAATGTCCCGGTGGCAGCGGCAATGACACCGTAAGGATTCGCCAGTGTAGACCCCGCGACCATGGCCGCAAAGGTCGAGGCATTGATGGTGTGTTCGGCGTGCAGCACCAAACAGGTATCCATCAACCCGGCAATGAAAGGGTCGGGCTCCTTGCCGGTAAACATGTGCAGGAAGTTCCCGGCGAATGACACATTCGCGCGCGGCGCAATAATATCGCGGCCATTGCGGATGCGCTCCCAGAGAGCTACCAGCGTCGGCATGCGCGCAATAATCTTTACCGACATCGTATGCAGATAATCAAGATCCTGATAATCGTTGAGGTCGGTGCCACTTCTTGAGTCGTCCGGGTAGAACATGCCCAGCCCGGCGATCATGGTTTGCAGCATCTGCATCGGGTGCCCATGCATAGGCAGCTTTTTCATCAGCTTGTGCACGGATAGCGGCAAGATTTGGTTCTTGGCAAGTTCGCTCTCGAAACCGGCTAGCGCGGTTGGGGTAGGCAACTCGCCGGTCAGCAGCAACAATGCGGTTTCTGCAAAATTGCTATGTTCGGCGAGTGTTTCGATGGGGTAGCCACGATAGGCAAGTACCCCTTTCTCGCCATCGATGAAGGAGATATTGGATTTGGTCGCCGGAACCCCTGCCAGACCGGGCAAAAACTCGCTGATTGCCATTGTTTGTACCTGGTAATAATTGTGGGGCGCGGCTGCGCACCCTGCTTGGCGTTACTTAAAGCACCGCCCCGTTGTGGCTGCAAAACGGGGCTGGTGTTACACAAAAACGCCGTCCCTACGAGGTCGGAGGTGTGCGTTCCAAGTTGCTTGCTAAACAGAAAATGACGAGCCGCAACCACAGGTAGTTGTGGCGTTGGGATTGCGGATCACGAATTGAGCACCTTCAAGGCCATCCGTATAGTCAATCTCGCCACCTACCAGATATTGATAGCTCATCGGATCAATCAACAAGGTCACGCCGCCGTTGATGACTTGGGTATCGTCGTCATTCACCTTCTCGTCGAAGGTAAAACCGTACTGGAATCCACTGCAGCCGCCGCCGGTAATGAACACGCGCAGCATCAGTGCAGCATTGCCTTCCTCCTCGATCAGCTCCCGAACTTTGGCCGCTGCGCTGTCGGTAAACAGCAGCGGATCAGGCATTTCATGTGCGGGTATACTCATTTCAATCTCCTATGAGTGGCTTGCCGCATGGCAAGATTAATAATACATTCTCTCGTCTGCCGTAGCGCCCGTCAACCGGGCAACGGCCTCGTTACGGCATAAGAGCAATAGTTTCGAGGCCCGCGCTTTCTTCCAGGCCGAACATGATGTTCATGTTTTGCACGGCCTGGCCGGCGGCACCCTTCACCAGGTTATCAATAACGGATAATACCACTACAATGTCACCGTCTTGCGGGCGATGCACGGCGAGGCGGCAGACATTGGCCCCTCTTACGCTACGCGTAGACGGATGCGAGCCGGCCGGCAACACATCAACGAACGGCTCCTGCGCATAGCGCTGCTCGTAAATTGTCTGCAGGTCAGTGTGCTGGTCTTTGAGCACGGCATACAGCGTTGCATGGATGCCCCGAATCATCGGAGTCAGATGCGGGACGAACGTCAACCCCACGGGCGCGCCGTTGGCCTGTGCCAGCCCCTGCCGGATCTCCGGCAGGTGACGATGGCCGGGCACCGCGTAGGCCTTCATGCTTTCGCTCACCTCGCCCAATAATAAATCCAGGCTGACCTTGCGCCCGGCACCGCTGACCCCGGATTTGGCGTCGGCAATCAGCCGCAATGGATCAATCAGCCGTTGCTCAAGCAACGGCAACCATCCCAATTGCACCGATGTCGGATAACAGCCGGGGACAGCGATCAGCCGCGCGTTTTTGATCAGTGCGCGGTTAACCTCCGGCAGGCCGTACACCGCCTCTTCCAGTAATTCCGGAGCGGTGTGCGCAGTGTTATACCAGT
Source organism: Gammaproteobacteria bacterium (assembly GCA_039915825.1). Lineage (GTDB taxonomy): Bacteria > Pseudomonadota > Gammaproteobacteria > SURF-13 > SURF-13 > JBDSTW01. The sequence goes on from JBDSMM010000078.1 coordinate 7,286, forward strand.
GCCGCCACTCCTGCGCGTCCTTCAAACGAAAATCCGCAGATAAATCAATGACACGCACGCCGGCATCCAGCAGTTCACGCGCCATGCCCATGGTGGCGCCGTGGGGCGTGGCAAAAAATACCACGTCGCAGGCATTCAGGCTGTCACGGTTCGGGGCGGAAAAGCACAGATCAATATGCCCGCGCAGGTTCGGAAACATCTCGGCGATCGCCACCCCCGCCTCGGTGCGCGAGGTGACCATACTCAACTCAACCTGCGGATGCCGTGCCAGCAGGCGCAGTAATTCCACGCCCGTATACCCCGTGCCCCCGACAATGCCTACCTTGATGATGCCAGTTGCCATTTGAACCCACGTTATTAAATTCGACAGTGTGTAACTTCTTCACCAATCAGATCGTGCATGCTGACAAATCGCCGGTCACGCCTGGGAGTTACCGTGGCGGCGCGGCAGCCTTCCAGGTGATGCGGTAAACGGTTCCATAATCGTCAGAGAGATAGAGCGCTCCGTCCGCTCCCACCAAAGGCGCTACCGGACGGCCCCATGGTTTATCGCCTTCCAGCCAGCCGGTTATTATATCAAAAGGCTCGCCCTGCGGTTTGCCCGCCTTAAAGGGTATCCCGATCAATTTATAACCCGTGGGCTGACTGCGATTCCATGACCCGTGAAAGGCAATCAGCAGGGTCTGTTGATATTCTTCGGGAAACGCCAGGCCGTGGCCAAACGTTAACCCTAACGGTGCAGAATGTGCCTGCAGGGCGACGGCGGGCGGGCGGGTGTTCGCGCAACGCTGTTGTGTGCCCAACTGGGGATCGGGAACGGCGTTGCCATAGCAGTATGGCCAGCCATAGTCCGCACCCTGCGCAATCAGGTTCAACTCCTCGGGCGGCAGATCATCGCCCAGCATGTCGCGCCCGTTATCTACACCCCATAATTCCCCGGTGACGGGGTGAATAGCGAGCCCTACCGTATTGCGCAAGCCACGCGCGTAGATTTCTCCCTTGCCGCCTTGCGGCTGGAAACGCATCACGGTTGCGCGGCGCGGGTCTTCCTCAATACAGACATTGCAGGAGGAACCGGCGGCGACATAGAGTTTGCCGGCGGCACCCTGCACCACGGTGCGGGTGGCATGCCCACCGCCACCGGGAATATCATTGCTCACAACGGTTTTGACATCGGCGCGCAGGTCGCTATTCGTGTCGACAAGACGGGTTAAGCGACTGTTTTCTGCCACTATCAGTTCATTGCCGCGAAACGCCAACCCGTGCGGCTGGTCAAGATCGTCGGCGAATACCACCACCCGATCGGCTACCCCGTCTTTATTTCTATCGGGCAGAACCAGTACCTGACCCTTGGGCGGTACACTGAGATAAATATCACCAGCCGGGCTGACCGCCATAAAACGTGCCTTGCCCAAATCTTCGGCAAATACCGCGATGTGAAAGCCCGGTGGGGCCATAAGTATCCGTTTTTTTCTCAACGGCCGCCGGTATTCGGCCGGTACCGCCACCATCACGCGCTGGGTTGCCTTAGTAGCAATAGGGGTTGAGGTAGCAGAAATCGGGGTATCGGAGGCTGATACGCTAAGCATACGCCACCCGAGCAACGCGAGCAGAAGACCGGCGCTCACCATAAGCACATAGCGTATTATCCGAACATTATTGGCACTAAGCATGCAATACTCCTTGAGTCCTCCCCTGGAACTTGTTGTATTCCGGGAGATTTATTAACTAATACGTATTGCGAAGAAAGGTGCAGCGCATCACATTTTTTGCAATTTCACCCATTTTGCTTTATTTTGAACCCAATGCACGCGCTGGTGGTCAGACAAATTGCGTTAAGGACAACCATCGGCCAACCGGGCGAGGGAACTCTAAAAATGAATAAATTTATACCTATACCTATGAAATTAACCATCGCCTTCGCCGCCCTATTCCTTGCGTCTTCCTGGGCTCATGCCGACATTTATAAATTTACTGATGAACATGGCGTAACACATTTCCATAATATCCCCAGTTTTGGGGACTCTCGCTACAAATTATTCAAGCGCGAGGCTAAAACCAAGGTAACCCTTCGCAAAGGCGCCATCAGTCAGTTCAGCGCAGCGAATCGCAATCGTTACAGCACCATTATTACTACTGCGGCTAACAGCTATCAAGTCGATGAAAGTCTGTTGCATGCCGTGATCATGGCCGAGTCCGGCTACAACCCGCTGGCGCGCTCACCCAAAGGCGCCATGGGTCTGATGCAGCTAATGCCCGGCACCGCCGAGCGGTACGGCGTTAGTAACAGCCAGGATCCGAGTCAGAACATCCGCGGTGGAACGCGTTATCTGCGTGACCTGTTGAAGCTGTTCAACAACGATTTAAAGCTCGCCGTTGCCGCTTACAACAGTGGCGAGAATGCGGTTATCAAATACGGTAACAAGATCCCGCCCTATAACGAAACCATCAATTACGTTGCCAAGGTACTGGGTTTCTATCAAACCCTGCAAAGCAAAAAGGCCCTGGCGGCAGCACAGTCAACCATAGCATTATCGAAATAACAGCATTACACCTGACGTAACGTCAGTAACGGCGGCTGGCGCAGAATCGAACGCGCACCTAGCGCGCCGACCAGACCCACACCCAGCACCCCTACCAGCATTCCCGCAATCCACAATCCCGGATTAAAGGTGTAAGGCAGATCCAGCACCTGCTTCGCCAGAATATAACCCAGCGCACTCGCCGCAATTGCGGCCAACAAACCTGACAGCAATCCCAGCACGGCAAACTCAGTGATCAATCCTTGCAATAATCTGCGGCGGCTCGCTCCCAGTGTGCGCAGAATTGCACTCTCATGCATGCGCTCATCTTGGGTAGATTGAATAGCGGCATACAACACCAGAAACCCGGCCGCCACAGTGAACAAAAACACATATTCCACCGCCAGGCTCACGCGCTCGATAATGCGCCGCACCTGCGTCATGATCGCCGCCACATCAATCACCGTGAAATTGGGAAAGGCCTGGACCAGCTCATTGAGTAGCGTGGATTTGGTTTCCGGCACATAAAGGCTGGTGATATAGCTGGCCGGGTAATTCGCCAGCACGCCTGGGGTGGCAATAACAAAAAAGTTCACGCGCATGGAATCCCAATCCACCTTGCGCAGGTTGGTCACCGTTGCGGTGAATTGCGCATCACCGACCGAGTAAGTCATAGTGTCCCCCAGCTTGAGTCCCAGCGTTTTGGCGACGCCTTGTTCCAAAGAGAGCAGGTTCTTGTCGGCGTCGTTTGCATCCCACCACTGTCCCGCGACCAATTGATTATGGCTGGGGAAATCGTGCGCCCAAGACACATTAAATTCCCGTTCGGCCAGGCGCTCGGCTCGTTCATCCTGGTAGTCCTCAGGCGCCGTGGGTTTTCCGTTGATCATGATCAAGCGCGCACGCACCAAGGGGTAAAGCTGCGGCTTGGGCATAGCATGATGCTGGAAAAAAGCCTGAAGCTCACTCAATTGCTCAGGCTGGATATTGATAATAAAGCGATTGGGCGCCTCGGGCGGCAGACTGCCCTGCCAGCTCTCCAACAAATCGCCGCGCACCAGCGTAAGCAACAGCAGTGCCATGATGCCGATGGCCAGCGCCACTATTTGCGTAACACTGCTCGACGCTCGACGCGCAATATTAGCGAGCCCGAAGCGCCACGCGACACCGCCGCGCGCGCGCAACAGGTTTAGCAGGCGCACCAAGCCGTAAGCCACGACACTAAACAATGCCAATGCCGCGAGCGTTCCCAACACCAGGTAAACACCGAGCTTTATGTCGCCCGCCTGCCAGAGAATCAAACCTGCAAGCAGTACCAGGCCCAGCACATAAACGCTCAGGCTTTGCGGTTGCGCCAGGCCAATCTCGCGCCGCAGTACCCGCAACGTAGAAACATTTTTCAGGGCGAGCAGCGGCGGCAGGGCAAAACCCAGCAAAGTGATGAGACCGGTTAACAAACCAAATCCCACAGGGCGCAATGAAGGCAGGGGCAGTTCCGCAGCCACGAGACCGCCCAACAAATTCACAAGCATCATCTGCGCAAGATAGCCCAGCGCACAACCGATGAGGCTCGCCAGTATTCCGAGGTACAGCATCTGAAGGGTATAAAGACGCGTAATCGTGGCTTGCGTAGCACCCAGGCAGCGCATGACGGCGCAATTATCGAGGTGACGCAGCGTAAAACGACGCACGGAACTCGCTACCGCAACGCTAGCGAGCAGCACGCTGACCAATGCCGCCAGACCGAGAAACTGCTCGGCACGCTGGAGTGCTGAACGCACCTCGGGCCGGGCATCGTCGATGCTTTGCAAATTCACCGCAGGGTCCGGGCGGGCTTGCGCATAATCCCGGAATTTGTTTACGGCAGCCGCCTCGCCCGCTACCAGTAAGCGGTATTTAACCCGGCTGCCGACCTGGATCAATCCGGTTTTAGGTACATCCTGCACATTCATCATCAGGCGCGGCGCAATATTGAAAAAATCGCCGCCGCGGTCGGGCTCTTGCACCAGTACGGCGGTCACGATCAATTCCACCGCGCCTGCGGTGATTTTGTCGCCGACTTTCAAGCCCAGCTGGTTGAGCAGGCTGGCATCGACCCATGCCGTACCGGGCGCCGGTATAGCGCGGGTTATATTGCCCGCTGCAAATACACGATCGGCTATCTGAAGCTGACCGCGCAAGGGATAGCCGGGGCTTACGGCTTTTATGTCGGATAATTGATTTTTGTCGCCCGCCAACACCATGCTGAGAAAGTTGATCGTGGTTGCACGCTGAAGCCCCAACTTCCTCGCAGTCTCAAGATAGCTGTCTGTCAGGGGTTGGCTTGCAACTAATAGCAAGTCTGCGCCAAGTAAATCATTCGCCTGGCGCTGCAAGGCCTGGGCAATCCGGTCAGTGAAAAATCCCACCGAGGTCACGCTCGCCACGGCCACGACCAGCGCGACAAATAACAGACGCAATTCACCCGCGCGCCAGTCGCGCCGCAACATGCGCAAGGAAAGGCCCAACAAATTCTTGCTCAACTCAAGCTGCCGGCGGTCAGGCGCAGACGCCGCGTGCAACGCTGCGCCAGAGCCTCGTCGTGGGTAACCAGGATCAGCGTGGTGGCCTGTTCGCGATTGAGCTCAAATAATAAATTGATAATATGCGCCCCGGTCACTTCGTCGAGATTGCCGGTGGGTTCGTCGGCCAGCAGCAGCTTGGGTTGTACAGCAAAGGCGCGTGCAATCGCCACGCGTTGCTGCTCGCCGCCGGAAAGTTGTTTGGGATAATGATGCACACGCTCCTGCAGGCCGACCTTGGCAAGTACGGCTTGGGCTATGTCGCGCACTGCGCCGTTTAGCGGCCGGTCACTGAGCTCAAGCGGCAACATCACATTTTCCAACGCCGTGAGATTGGGCAATAACTGAAAGGCCTGAAACACAAACCCGATCATGCGCCCGCGCAGCCGTGCACGGCCATCTTCATCAAGCGCAAATATATCCTCGCCGTCGAGTTGAACCCTTCCTTCACTTGGCGTGTCCAATCCCGCGAGCAGGCCGAGTAGCGTGGTCTTGCCGGAACCCGACGCGCCCACGATGGCCATTGCTTCACCCCGCATCACGCTAAAATTAATGTCCTGAAGTAACACGAGGTTGCCTGCGGGACTGACTACTTGTTTCGTTAATTTTTCTACTTGCACAATGGGTTGCCATGAGAGATTCGACATACGCTAGGTGGTTCCTTTTTATTCTGTTATGGACATCGCTGCCAGGGGCGTCATTGGCCGGCGCAGCGCAACCGCCCATACTCGTGCTCGGCGACAGTCTAAGCGCGTCGTACGGTATTGCGCAAAAAGCGGGGTGGGTAAATCTGCTGCAACAACGCTTGGCCGC
>JBDSMM010000083.1:0-12301 GCA_039915825.1 Gammaproteobacteria bacterium
CAAAAATTAAAAGAATGACATTGGGACAACTCAAAGATGCATTTTCAAAAGCTCAGCCTCAAAACGCGATTGATTCTGTTCTTTACCAGACGCTAGATGCGATCAACTCAGATCGGGTGGGGGTGGCACATAATGTAAACTCACCAAGAACCGAGAGGCAGCTGAGAAAAAATGTCGGGGCACATATGCATGCCATAGTTCAGGCACTCAAACGCTTGAGCTAATGAGCGCGGGAATAGGTCGGGTCTTGCAATGCAACAATGCGCGCCCACACGTTGCCGGTCCGCGAATTATGGCGGCGCTACCTGTTCAGGCGAATGGCCCCTTCGATGTGCTGTCTCGCCATCTTCTTTGGATTCGCTTGACTACCCCTACTCTAAAAAGGCAAGGTAACACTCCACTGCCGAGGACCCACCATGACCGATTACACGCTTAACTCACCCGCCCTTTCCGTGAAGATCACCAGCCGCGGTGCCGAATTGCAATCGCTGAAGATGGCGGACGGGCCGGAGCTGTTGTGGCAGGCCGATCCCGCAGTGTGGGGCCGCCATGCACCACAGTTGTTCCCCACCGTGGGGCGGCTGAAGAACGATACCTATCGGCATGAGGGAACAGATTATCCGCTGCCCAATCACGGTTTTGCGCGCGAGATGGAATTTACCTGTGTGGATCAATCAGAAACGCACTGCACTTTGTCGATGCGGGACAATGAAACTACGCGAGAATGCTACCCGTTCACCTTCGAGCTACTGATTACCCATACGCTGCAAGACCAGACGCTGGTGATTACCTACACCCTGCGCAATCCGGCCGACGATAAAGAACTGCTCGCGAGCCTCGGCGCGCATCCCGGTTTCAAGTGGCCGCTTATTGAAGGTGCTGATCGCAATGCCCACACCATTACCTTCGAGCAGGACGAACCGGCCCCGATCCGCCGCCTGGAGAGTGGCTTATTGCAGTCGCAGACCTTTCCCACGCCGGTGCACAATCGCGTGCTGGCCTTGCGCGATACCTTGTTTGTGGCAGACGTGGTGATGTTCGATGCCCTGAAGAGCCGCGCGCTGACCTACACCGCACCCGGTGCGCCGAAAATCCACATCAATTTCCCTGCCTTTCCGCATCTGGGCATCTGGACCAAACCGGGCGCGGGCTTTGTGTGCATCGAACCTTGGCAGGGGCATGCCAGCCCGCAAACCTTCGAGGGCGAATTCCGCGATAAGCCGGGCGTGGTCAGCATTGCACCCCAAACAGAACAGTCGTGGCAATACAGCATTTCAGTCGAGGTTTAGGCCGTCCCACTACTCCCTGCTCGGCGCTAAAACCTGCCCGCGCATCCAACTCCACTTGGCTGATCGCAAACTTATCGAGCATCTGAATTTTTTATCAGCGGGGTTGTCCAATAAAATGCCTCCCCTGATAGTACTTAACTTATTGTATTTTATAATATTATTATAGGGAATGAATTTTCTGCTTACGGATATATGAGGTGTGAGATAAAGAAACGGTCAGAGGCAGACGGGCAAGCAGAGACAAAGAGCCTAATGCGCGGCCCAACAGGCGACGAGTCAGCCTGATCGCCTTTAGTCATTCTTTCATAATTCAATTTCATGATTCGATAGTGCGTACCGACAAGGAGAAACACCGATGGCATTGGATAAACAAGCAGATGCATTGCAATTTTTGATGGATGACCACGAAAAAATACAGGATTTATTTGATGAATTCGAGGATACCGATGACGTTGATGCCCGCCGGCAGATTTGCGAAACTGTGCGTAATGAGCTAACAGCGCATACGATGATTGAGGAAGAGATTTTCTATCCTGCCGTTCGCGCTGAAATTGATGATGACGATTTGCTGGATGAGGCCGAGGAAGAGCATCACCTGGCGACGATGCTATTGAACGAACTTGAGAACATGTCGCCCGATGACGAGCATTATGTTGCAAAATTCACCGTGTTGGCCGATAGCGTGCGGCATCACATCCGCGAAGAAGAGGAAGAAATGTTTCCCCAGGTCAAGAAATCAGATCTGGATCTGGAACATCTCGGTGCGCAGATGGACGCGCGCAAGCAGGAGTTGCTGAGGGAAATACGGTCAGCAACACCCTACGTGAGGGAACAGGGCCGTCCTGAAGCGGCCAGTTGGCGCGATGATCTTTGAGATGATCTTTGATTGGAGTTGACGCGTTAGCAACGCATTCTGGCATCCGGTTAGGTAAGAATTGTCCGCCGCAATGAGGTAGATGAGTTGGCGGACTGGTGCAGTGACTATAACGATATAAAAGGAGAGGCAATATGTTAGGGACAATCTTGATTATTCTTTTGGTCCTGTTACTCGTTGGAGCCATCCCCTCATGGGGTTATAGCAGCGGGTGGGGGTACTATCCCAGCGGTCTGTTGGGTCTGATTCTAATCGTGGTTATCGTGTTAGTCATATCCGGCCGGATTTAGCGGGTACGGCAAACCCTTAGGCCGGGTCACGGTCTTAAATTAACGTCAATCAAGGAGACTTAGAGATGGAAGCTCAAAGAATTACTTCACGCAAATCGTACTTTTCCTGGATTAGCTGGGGCTCGATCCTGGCAGGTGTGATTGTCGGCCTGGCGACTTATATGCTGCTCACCCTGCTCGGCTTGGCCGCTGGCCTGTCGGCTGTCGACCCTCAATCCACCGATCCGACCGGTAGCGTACCCATTGCTACCGGCATCTGGACCGGCATCAGCATGCTCATATCGGCATTCGTCGGCGGCTATGTGGCGGCGCGCATGTCAGGGCTGTCCCGCCTGGGCGATGGTCTGTTCCATGGCTTTGTGTCGTGGGGCGTTACCACCGTGCTATTCGCCTATCTTGCTACTACCGCCGTTGGCTCCCTGCTGGGCGGAACCTTCAATGTTCTCGATCAGGGCTTGCAAGGTGCCGCTCAGGGCGCTGTTTCGCAAGCAGCGGCTCCGGACGTAAACGTGGCACAGGCCGGCCAGCAACTACGCGATAAGGCAGCAGGTGTGGTTGATCAGGCTACTGCCTTGATTCAAGGCGACCAAGTCCCGGCGCAGGCCCGTAATGTCGCAGATGACGCCGTGTCGGCGCTGGCCCAGGCCTCGTGGTGGCTATTTGCAGGCATACTATTATCGATGTTGCTGGGCATTGCGGGTGGTGCGGCGGGCATACGTGCCGCCAGCCCACGTAGTCATGATGTCAGTCACCGCACGACTGTTAATACCAGTACCGGGAATTTCTCGACCCCGGTCTAACACCCGGCGCAGGCTGATTTAGCAAGCCCAGCGCCTGATGCATCGGCGAGCCCGAGGGTTTATGCTCATGCCCTAGGGCAGAGACGGAACGGAAGCAGACTCAAGACAGGAACTTGAATCTGCTTCCGTTTGATTTGGTAACAGTGTTCCGGTTAGCATTCATTATTCGATAAGGAGATCGTCATGGCCGCAACACGCAATAACTCCAAGATGCCGTCCGGCACATCCTCCGGTGAAAAGAACAATATCCGCTACGCCGTGGTCGGCTTGGGTTATATCGCACAGGGCGCCGTGTTGCCGGGCTTCGCGCATGCCGAGAATTCTAACCTCGTAGCGCTCGTCTCCGACGACCCCGTGAAACTGAAAAAACTCGGCAAGCAATACGGCGTCGCCCACGCTTTCTCCTACGACGAATATGACGACTTATTGAACAGCGGCCTAGTTGACGCGGTTTATATCGCCTTGCCCAATAATCTGCATCGTGATTACACGGTACGCGCCGCGCGCGCCGGTGTGCACGTGCTCTGCGAAAAGCCCATGGCGATCACCGAAAAAGACTGCAAGGTGATGATGAACGCCGCTCAGAAGCACGGTGTCAAGCTGATGATCGCCTATCGCCTGCATTTCGAAAAGGCAAATCTGCTCGCCGTGGATATTGCGCGTTCAGGCAAGCTGGGCGAGCCGCGCATCTTTAATTCGGTGTTCACCATGCAGGTGAAAGAAGGCAATATCCGCCTGCAAAAGGAACTCGGTGGCGGCACCTTGTACGACATCGGTATCTATTGCATCAACGCGGCACGTTATTTATTCCAGGACGAACCTATCGAAGTTGCCGCCTTTTGCGCAAATAATGGCGAGTCACGCTTCCAGGAAGTCGATGAAATGACCAGCGTAATAATGCGGTTTCCAGACGAGCGCCTGGCCAATTTCACCTGCAGCTTCGGGGCTGCGGATGTGTCGTCCTACCGAATCGTTGGGACTAAAGGCGAATTGCGGGTCGCGCCTGCCTATGAATATGCGGAAGGTTTGAAGCACTATTTAACCGTGAAAGGCAAAACCCAGGAGCGCACCTTCCCGCAGCGCGACCAGTTCGGGGCCGAGCTTTATTATTTTTCCGAATGCATCCAGAAAAACCTGGATCCGGAGCCATCCGGTAGCGAAGGGCTGGCCGATATCCGCGTCATCCGGGCCTTATATCGCTCGGCACAAAACGGAGGCAAGCCGGTGAAACTCGGCAATATCTCGCGTAACAAGCGTCCCACGATGAAACAGGAAATCAAGCGCCCTGCGGTGCACAAACCACCCTTGGTCAATGCCTCGCCGCCATCCAGGGAGTAGTTTGTCTGTTTTTGGCTTAATTTAGTTATTCGAAATTGGCGGGCAGGCAATCAGGCCTCACTACCGGAACAATAATGCTGTTCTCGCTGTCATAGTTAATTGTCCACTATTCTTATGTAAGGCAAGGCGTAGCGGAGGTCAAGATGAAGGCTGTGGTTTTTCGGGGAATCGGCCATATTAGTCTGGAAGATGTTCCCGAGCCCCGAATTCAGGAGCCCACGGACGCCATCGTGCGCATCACGGCGGCCGCCATCTGCGGCACCGATCTGCATATGATCCGCGGCACTATGCCCGGCATGCAACCCGGTACTATTCTCGGACATGAAGGCGTGGGCATTATTGAGGAGCTTGGGGCGGACGTGCGCAATCTGAACATTGGCGATCGCGTTGTCATTCCCTCCACCATCGCCTGCGGCAATTGTGCTTACTGCCGCACTGGTTATTACGCGCAATGCGACAAGGCCAATCCCAATGGTCGGCAGGCCGGCACTGCATTTTTCGGCGGTCCTGCCCAAACCGGCCCATTTCACGGCTTACAAGCCGAAAAGGCGCGTATTCCATTTGCCAATGTGGGGCTCGTCAAGCTACCCGCTGAAATCAGCGACGATCAGGCAATTTTGCTTTCCGACATCTTCCCGACCAGCTATTTCGGTGCAGAGTTGGCAGAGATTAAACCCGGCGATACGGTCGCCGTGTTCGGTTGCGGTCCGGTTGGCCAGTTTGCCATTGCCAGCGCCAAACTGTTTGGCGCGGGGCATATCTTCGCCATCGACCACATACCCTCACGACTCGACATGGCACGCGCCCAAGGTGCCGAGGCCATTAATTTCGATGCCGAGGATCCGGTTCAGGCCATCCACCGCCTCACCGATGGCAGCGGCGTTGATCGCGCCATTGATGCCGTCGGTGTTGACGCGGAGCATGCGCATAACGACTCGGCCGCCACAGAAGCCGAACAGCACGAACAGCACGAACAGCACGAACAACAATTCAAGCAGAAAAACCGGCAGGTGGCGCCGGTGACGCATTCAAAAAACGGCAATTGGGTACCTGGGGATGCCCCATCGCAGGTATTAGTGTGGGCCGTGCAGGCGCTGGCCAAGGCAGGAACGCTATCCATCATCGGCGTTTATCCGCAGACGGCCAAGACTTTCCCCATTGGCGCCGCGATGAACAAGAACCTCACTATCAATATGGGCAATTGCAATCACCGCAAATATATTCCCATGCTCGTCGAGATGGTGCGTTCCGGCGTCATCGACCCAGCGGATGTTCTTACCCAACGCGAGCCGCTGACCTCGGCCATAGAGGCCTACAAGGCCTTCGACAGGCGCGCGCCGGGCTGGATCAAGGTGGAGCTCGTGCAGACGCAGTGACGCGCGAACAGAGCATCATGCGTAACTGCACAAAATTAATCGTACGCAATTACATTCAGGCAGGCTTATTTCTAAAAAAGGAGAATCACCATGGAGCATATTGAAAAAACCATCGACGTCAACGTTCCCATCAGCGTCGCCTACAACCAGTGGACTCAGTTCGAGGATTTCCCGGAGTTTATGGAAGGTATCGAAGAGGTCATACAATTGAGCGACACGCAACTGCATTGGCGCGCTAATATCGGCGGCATTGAAAAGGAGTGGGACGTTGCGATTACCGAGCAGATTCCGGATTACCGCATTGCCTGGCACAGTACCACTGGCGCGCAGAATAGCGGCGTAGTGACCTTTCACTCCAAAGACGACAACACCACCACGGTGTTGCTGGAGCTGAGCTACGATCCGGAAGGCATAGTCGAAAATGCCGGTGATATGCTGGGCCTGGTAAGCGCCCGCATTGAAGGCGATCTGCAACGCTTCAAGGATTTCATTGAAGAGCGCGGGCAAGAAACCGGGGCGTGGCGTGGCCGGATACGCAGTGGTCGCTCTGAACAACCAGGCGATACTTATCCGCAGTAAGCAATGTTGATGCTACAGTGCTGGGGGATAAACTCACCCAGCACTGTTTTGTTGGCAGTTGGCAACGACACCACCATGCCTCCTGCCATCGGAGGACAGGCACGACAACCAAATCCAACCGGTATTTCATTCCATCCAGAGAGGTTATAACCATGAACAAAAACATTAATCCATTGTTAGCGATATCCGCCGCACTGATGCTGGTCAGCTTGACGGCTTGCGGAAAAGGCGATAACAGTTCCGACACTCCGGCGGCAACCGGTAGCGATCCGGCCATGTCGGATAACAGTGCGATGGGTTCAAACGATGCCCACATGTCCGGCAATATGGTTGGCGGAACTGCGCAGATCAGCGTCACCAATCCGATGCCGCATGAGATGACCGTTAGCGCGGACACGGGCCAAGGCCCGAAGGAGCTCGGCTCGGTAAAACCCGGCGAAACCAAAACCTTCGATGTCTCGGCGGCGGCGGGTTCAAGCATAAACCTGGTTGCAACCGATGCGGGTAAAACGCACAGCCCCAGTGGCACGGTTACGGTGGAGTCCGGTCAACCGGCGACCTGGACCATACAGTAATAGCTGATAACCCATAGTCCCGCCCGGTCACCTGCCGGTTGGGGGTGGGGCTACGGTAAAGCTTGCTTGAGCTCAGCCTCTGCCTTCGATATTAAGCAGGTAAGAATGCTCTGAAGGGCATCATCGTGCCTGATGCGAAAATATCCATAACTTGGATCCCAAGTAGTGAATTTTAGCGTGGCTGCGTTGTCATAGTAATGCGTCTGCCTGTTTGGTAAATGCATACAATCCGTCACTATTATTGATTGCTAAGGACAGCACTATGAAAACATTCCGTCTTACTTTGCCCTTTCTTATTATTCTGCCCCTTTTTTCTATCGGCCACGCCGCCCCTTTCCCGCCCGTCAATACGATTTACTGGGAAGGCGACCCGGGCTCCGCCAGGACGATAACTACCAAGGGTCGGGATGCGAAACTTATACAAGGCGCATCACTTGAAGCGATAAGTTTTAGCGCCCGGCTAATTGACCCTGTTGCCGCGGCGCAGGAACGAGCTGCGAGTGTGCGGGTAGATGTTGCAGGGCTGGCAATGACTGATCCACACACAGTCGATGAGCAACCTAAGGGTGGGCAGGGCCATTTGCATTATCAGATAGATAACGGCCCCGAGATCGCAACCACGGTGGCCAAACTCGATTTCCATGAGTTGACGCCGGGTACCCACAAAATAAAAGTCATGCTGGTGGGCAACGATCATCGGCCGCTGGGACCGCAGGAAACGCTAGAAGTAGTAATTCCGCGGTAATTTATGCTCACGAATTGTCGGGCTCAATGCAGTGCCGACTGGGTTAAATAAATCACCAGTACGCCCAAGGCAATCAGCATGAATTGATGGATCGTGGCCCGCCCTTGCGCGCGCTGGTGCAGATCGGGGATCAGGTCCGCCACGGCAATATAAATGAAGCTCGACGCCGCTATCGCCAGCACAAAGGGCAACACCCTTTCCAGGCCTGCCAGGCTGTAATACGCCAGCACGCCGCCGACCACGGTGGTGAAACTGGAAAGGATGTTGAAAAACAGTGCTTTACGGCGGCTGAATCCACTGTGCAACAAGATGGCAAAATCCCCAACCTCTTGGGGGATTTCATGGGCGGCGACCGCGAGGCTGGTTACGATGCCCAAGCGGATATCCGTCATAAATGCGGCCGCAATCAACACGCCATCCACGAAATTGTGAATGGAGTCACCTATCACTATCAACGTGCCCGCCGCCTCTGCGCGCGAGTGACTATGCCCGTGAACCGTCGCCGTGGCGTGTACGGGATCTGAGACATCCAGCGGCGTTGGATGCGAATGGCAGTGTCGCCACAGTACAATCTTTTCCAACAAAAAAAATCCCAGTACGCCGAACAATACCGTAGCGGTTATTGCATGAGGATCCAGATGGGCAGCACCTTCCAAGGCCTCGGGCAATAAGTCCAGAAATGCAGCTCCCAGCAACGCCCCGATGGCAAAACTGACGAGGTGCGGTAATAACTGGATGCGGAATTTTTTGGGAAACAGCAAAAAAATTCCCGCCGACACCACGCTAAGCACGCCGCCGATCAGGCTAAACACTATAATCCAGGCAAGCACGCTCATACGCTATCCTTAACCGACATAAAGCCCGGCATCATACCCGCAGGCGACCTGAAAAACGAGGGCAGTAATCTGAATAGCCACAGGTTCAGGCAAGGGATGTCTTTGATAATTTAAATTTTTCAAGTCTAGCCGCTATATCGAACAGCAAGGTAGCTCGGTGGCTGGTTTAATATCTACAGGACTTGCTGCGCCTAATCAGAAGGTCTGTACAGTTGCCATCGATGGCCAACTCAACGGCAAAGGTGTGGTAATTCGCTATTACCGGTCATTGAATTTTTCATCTAACCAGATAAGTGTTGCCATCCGTCCGGTAACGTTAGCGCGCCGGTAAGAATAGAAACGGTTATCGCTAAAGGTATCGTATTTGCCGCCATAAACATGCTGCACACCCAGCACTGCCAAGCGCCTTTGGGTAAGCCGATAAATATCGGCGAGCCAGAACGAAGTTTCGCCAGGGGTGAGGGCCGAGTCGGTCGTGGGCCGCCGGGTTGAAGGCATAAAAGCACACTCCGCCGCGCTATCGTATTGCAAAAAAATGTCACGCACCTCGTCGCCGACTTCGAACGATTGCGGCCCGATAGCAGGCCCCATCCAGGCTATTAATTCTGCGGGGTCAATCTTAAGAGCAGCAACAGTGGTTTCGATTACCCCAGCTGCCAGCCCGCGCCAACCAGCATGTACAGCAGCAACTTGTTTCCCCGCCCGATCAGACAGCAAGAGTGGCATACAATCGGCGGTTAATATCGCGCACACCGAGCCGCAGCCCTGGGTATATACAGCGTCCGCTTTCGGCACACCACCCGGCGGGATATCCGCAGCATCTATTACTTCGGTGCCATGAACTTGATCAAGCCACACAGGCTCTGCCGGCAAGCCTAGACTCTCCTTAAGCCGTTTGCGATTTTCGAGCACGGCCGGCGCACGGTCGCCGACGTGGGCGGCAAGATTCAGCGTATCGTAAGGCGCCAGACTCACGCCGCCGCTACGCGTAGTGGTACAGGCCTTTACCCCGCGCGGCGCCGGCCACGTTGGCACGATCCAGTCCAGGCCCCGATTATTTAGCGGGAATGGCCTGGACATCTTCTTTGAGCAGCTTCAGTAAATTTTCCATGTCGGCGGGAAGTGGCGCGGACCAGCGTAATATTTCGCCGGTGTCCGGATGCTCTAATCCCAAACTTGATGCATGTAAGGCCTGCCGCTTGAAACCACGCAGTGCCTCGAGAAGCTGTTCACTGGCAGCAGGTGGGTTGCGCAGTCGCCCACCGTAAACGGGGTCGCCCACAACCGGAAAGTGCAGGTGCGCCATGTGCACCCGAATCTGGTGCGTGCGCCCGGTTTCGAGGCGCACTTTAACGTGCGTATGGGCACGGAACCGCTGCGTGACCCGGTAATGCGTAACCGCCGCTTTGCCGCGTTCGGTAGATGTCACGGCCATCCGCGTGCGTTCTACCGGATGCCGCCCCAGGGCGAGATCCACACGGCCACCGGCAGTCATCACTCCGACCACCAGCGCATCGTATTCACGCTCGATGGTGCGCGCCTGCAATTGCTCCACCAGGTGTTTCTGCGCTGGCAAGCTGCGTGCGACTACTAATAAACCGCTGGTGTCTTTGTCGAGGCGATGCACAATACCCGCGCGTGGCACGTTGGTAAGTTCGGGCGCGTAATGCAACAGCGCGTTCAGCAGGGTGCCCTCGCTATTGCCTGCGCCGGGGTGTACCACCAGACCGGCGGGTTTATTGATGACCAGCAACGCCGCATCTTCATACACCACATCGAGCAAAATTGGCTGTGCTTCCCACCGCGTTTGTTCTTCGACAACCGCATTGATTTCAACGCACTCACCGCCTTGCACTTTGTCGCGCGAGCGCCATTGCGCGGCGTCCACGCTGACCTGCCCTTCTTTAACCCACTGTTGCAAACGCGCGCGTGAATAGTCGGGGAACAGTTCGGCCAATGCTTGGTCGAGCCTTCTACCGGCCATTTGTTCGGGGATTTGTGATTTCAAATAGTGCGTTTTGGACATTGTTCGCCGCCCGACGGCATTGGATGTATAATTTCGCCAAGATTTCTGCTTTAGAAGCTGTTCATGATCTCAATCAAGGGATGCAGCGCAAGGCAAAGGTGGCCGAGAAAGCACCGCATACACAGAGTATGTGAGCATTTTGAGGCTACTTTTAACGCCGCGATGCACCCTTCAGCGGGATCGTGAGCAGGTTCTTAGCCCACCGAAACACGGGAGATACCCTACCACAATGCGCTCAATCAAACTGCTGCTCGTCATTTCACTGCTCATAGTTGGCGGATGCTCGCTGCTGCCCGACCAAATTGACAATACCAAGGACTGGTCCGCGGAACATCTCTACGCGGAGGCCAAGGACGCGATGAATTCTGGAGAATACGAAACGGCCATTAAATATTTTGAAACACTGGAATCTCGCTATCCGTTCGGGCGCTACGCTCAACAGGCACAACTTGAAGTAATCTATGCTTATTATAAATATAACGAACCGGTGTCGGCGGTATCCGCCGCCGATCGGTTTATCAAACTCTACCCGCGTCATCCGTTCGTTGACTATGCCTATTATCTGAAAGGGCTGGCCAACTTTAACGCGGGCAAGGGCCTCGTCGAACGGTACATTCCGCAGGACGTATCGCAGCGCGATCCTGGGGCCGCACGTCAATCTTTCCAGGATTTTGCTGATCTGGTCAAACGCTTCCCTAACAGCAAATACACCAAGGACGCCACGCTGCGCATGACCTATCTGCGCAATAATCTGGCGAAATATGAGATCAATGTGGCTAATTATTATATGAAGCGCGGCGCCTATGTTGCCGCGGCCAACCGCGCAAAATACGTGGTGGAAAACTATCAGCGCACACCCTCCGTGCCGGATGCACTCGGCATTCTGGCCAAGGCTTACAAGGTGATGGGGTTGGATGATTTAGCGGCTGATGTCCTGCGCGTGCTCGAGCTGAATTACCCGAAGCACCCCGCGCTCGCACAGGCCACAAATACGGTCGTTAAGTAGCCATGCCTTACATCAATATATAAGCTCACGCCATGCTGAGCTTCGACTATTGCGCCGGCTGTTCGCATCTTAAATTCATCGTTAGCTAGTCCAGGGTGATAACACATCTTCCCGAGCCCGCCCCAGCCAACCATTTTTTGCAAGAGCATGCCCACCGGTTGCTTAGCAGCCTGAGGCATTGGACTGGCCGTGAAGTAATA
The DNA here is from genome assembly GCA_039915825.1 of Gammaproteobacteria bacterium. Taxonomy (GTDB): domain Bacteria; phylum Pseudomonadota; class Gammaproteobacteria; order SURF-13; family SURF-13; genus JBDSTW01. The sequence continues at coordinate 11,935 of JBDSMM010000083.1, forward strand.
GATCCTACGCTGTCTTTGGAGCAACAGGCTCAGCAGCTTTTCCACGCATCTTTCGCAGTCGCCTCGCATGATGCCTCGGCGGATCCCGTTCTCAATTATGGAAATCAGGCTGCGCTGCAACTGTGGGAGGCGTCGTGGCCGGAATTTGTCTCCATGCCGTCGCGGCTTACCGCAGAGACTATCACGCAAGAGGAGCGGCGCCGTTTATTGGCAGAAGTAGCCGCCCGGGGATTTATCGAAAACTATCAGGGAATCCGCATTTCCGCAAAGGGACGCAGGTTTATGATCAAACAAGCAACGGTGTGGAATTTGCTTAATGAGGCAGATGAATATTGCGGCCAAGCAGTTATCTTCCGCGACTGGCATT
>JBDSMM010000087.1:0-9993 GCA_039915825.1 Gammaproteobacteria bacterium
GACACGCAAGGCCTTTTTGCATTCCCACAGCTACACGGGCAATGCGCTGGCCTGCCGCGCCGCATTGGCGACACTCGACATCTTCGAGCAAGATAATGTTTTAGAAAATAACCTGACGCTTGCGAAGGTTATGCATGATGCTGCGCGACACTTCGCCGATCATCCGCACATTGCCGAAGTGCGTCAGCAGGGCATGATTCTCGCTATCGAAATGGTTCAAAACAAGGCCTCGCGCATTGTTTACCCCTGGCAGGAACGCCGCGGATTAAGGGCCTGCCAACATGCCTTGACGCAGGGCATGCTATTGCGCCCGTTAGGTGATGTTATTTATTTCATGCCGCCTTACGTGATTACACCGGACGAGATACAACTGCTGGCGGAGGCTGCCTGGCAGGGGATTAATCTGGCAACGCAGAATTAAATTCTAATTTGAACAGGCAAAAAAAACGGCATCGTGTCTCCACGATGCCGTCTTGTACAACCGCTTTTTACTATTGCTAGTATTAAGCGTTCAGATTAATGCTTACCAGGAGCCAGTGGCACACCACGACGCTCGTAGGTATTGTAAGCTAACAGGTCAGTCATCTCGGCTGAGTCCAGCGGTAAAGCCTTGCCTTCCAGGATGTTTTCAATACACCAGTTCGCCATTTCGGAGAGCTGAGCAACTTTACCTAATTGCTTCTGGAACTTCGGGTAAGTCTCCGGGTGAAAGTTAGTACCGTTCGGGTGGCACTGGGCGCAAGCAACGTTATTGCCCTTGATACCGCCGTGGGACAGGTCATCGCCCCGCTTTACAGATGCCATGAACTCATCCTGATACTTCTTTAGATCTGCTTCAGTAAACGGCTCGGCTTGTGCCGGTATGGCAACAGCCAGACCGATTACTACGGATGCACAGGCAGCCACCCAACTACTTTTACGTATAATCTGCATGTTTTTAGCTCCTAATTAGCTGATTAATAGTGCATCTGCGCCGGGCCGGGTTGTGCCTCCCCGACGTCTGCAAACTTGCCATTCCAAGAGACCTTACGCACCGGGTTATCGAACCCGTTGAAGGTCACATCGAACTTTTCGCCACCGTTGGTATCAACGAAGACCCAGCCCGTTGCATCGCGCTGATTAGCAATATCGGCACGGTTCATGGGAAGAATCAGGGTTGGCAGTGCGTTCGGCTCCTGGGTGTAGGTGCTAGGATACGGCCACGGCCAGGCAGTCGAGAAGTTCGAGATGAAGGCGATATTGCCGATCTGGTTGGCTTGCGGTTGATGCACGTGATTATACATAACAGTGGAGCGCTTGAAGGGTTGTAGCAAGGCCTGGATCTCTTCAGCATCTTCGGTCCAGAAGTTCCAGCCAGCAAAGATTTTCTGAATAGGTGAATGCGAGAAGACGATGACCGAGGTGTTTTTATCAACTTTATCAAGATCAGACTTCAACCAAGCCAAGCCTTCCTTGCCAAGTCTAAAGGGGGAGCCTTTCGGGTTGTCAAGGCGCTCCATTTTGATCATACGCTCACGCGGGTCTTTGGCTTCTGCAGCTAACCACTCGTCACTGGCAAGAATTGTGTTCAAGGCAACGAAGTGTACGCCCTTGTGATCAAAGCTGTAGTTGTCACTAGGAATGTCATAGGTTTTGCGAGCTGCAACACCCATGTCGAAATAGTAGTCGTGCTCACCAACGATAGCGCGCACCGGGATACCGGGCTTGGTCAGCATCGCCATACCGTGATCCAATTCGGAAGCTAAGCCCTGTTGGGCCATGTCACCACCAAAATAGATAAAGTCAGGTTTAGGATTGATGTTGCTTAATTCGGCTACGGCGCGCTTCAGGCCATTGTCCCAGTTATCAACAAACTTGGTGCCTTTGATCTGTTGAATATGAGCGTCGGTAATCCATGCGAAGGTGAAGTTGTCGGCCGCATTTGCCTGTTCAACCGTCACCAAACTCACGGGCAAGATGCCACTAAAAGCCAGTGCACCCGCGCCCTTGAGGAAACTGCGGCGAGTTGTGTTAATCATCGTTTCTCTCCTGTTACTGATTATGGTGGGATACTTTTTAGAATGATTATTAGTTTATTCAAATACTTGATCAGTCTAACTGGTTTTAGAACAAAACCATGAGCGAATCTTATAGTGCGCCCGTTTGGCTTGTCAAGCGGTTGGTAGACTTAATTAAAAAGATATGTTTGGCATTGGTGCGTGAGCTGAATAACCGCCTTAATTATTGTTGCCGAAGGCAAAATACCCTCAAACTAATTGCGCCCAGAGGTCATGCTCGTCCGTTTCTAAAATTTCAACGCTCGCAAACTCGCCCACGCGCAAATTCTGTCCATTACTGATCATTACTACGCCATCGATCTCCGGCGCATCGGCTGGCGCGCGCGCCACCGCACCCTGAACGCCGACCTCATCGATTAATACTGTTTGAATGCTGCCAATCTGGCGCTGTAATCTGGCCGCAGAGATTTGCGCCTGTACCTCCATAAACCGCGCCAGGCGCTCCTGCTTCAGGGGTTCCGGGACAGCAGCCGGCAAGCCATTCGCTACGGCACCTTCAACCGCAGAGTAGGTAAAGCAGCCCACGCGATCCAGCTTGGCGGCATGCAGAAAGTCCAGCAGGAACTCAAATTCTGCATCCGTCTCACCGGGAAAGCCGACAATAAATGTACTACGCAACGTAATTTCAGGACAGATGGCGCGCCACGCCTGGATGCGCGCCAGGGTATTTTCACTGTTGGCAGGGCGCTTCATCGCCTTGAGAATGCGCGGACTGGCATGCTGTAATGGCACATCAAGATACGGCAGAATCTTGCCCTCGGCCATGAGCGGAATAATGTCGTCGACATGCGGGTATGGGTAAACATAGTGCAAGCGCACCCACACGCCCAGATCTCCTAATGCTCGCGCCAACTCCGTGATGTGCGTCTTTACCGGCCGGCCGCGCCAGAAGCCAGTGCGGTATTTCATGTCCACGCCGTAAGCGCTGGTGTCTTGCGAGATGATCAGTAATTCTTTCACACCGGCCGCGACGAGATTTTCCGCTTCCTGCATTACATCGCCGAGTGGGCGACTAATCAAGTCGCCGCGCAGGGACGGAATGATGCAGAACGTGCAGCGATGATTGCAGCCTTCGGATATCTTTACGTAGGCGTAATGTTTGGGGGTGAGCTTGATTCCCTGGGCGGGGATCAAACTGCTAAATGGGTCGTGCACCGGCGGCAAATGCTGGTGCACGGCGCTCATCACTTCCTGTAAGGCGTGCGGGCCAGTCACGGCCAAGACTTGTGGATGCGCCTGCCGTATCAAATCTCCATCGCCTTTGGCACCGAGACAGCCCGTAACAATGACCTTGCCATTCTCCGCAAGGGCCTCACCGATGGCATCAAGCGACTCTTCCACTGCTGCGTCGATAAACCCACAGGTATTTACCACCACCAGATCAGCGTCCTTGTAGGTCGGCGAAATGGCGTAACCTTCGGCACGTAACTGGGTAAGGATTTGTTCGGAATCAACCAGCGCTTTGGGGCAACCGAGACTGATGAAACCAACTTTGGGGGCGGGACTTGACACGATTTACGAGGCCGGAAATATTAGGGGCATGTTGGTTGGGATAACCGGTGCGCAGGCATAACGAATTAACTTGGTGCCCGGAAAGCGTAAGGGAATTATCTTGGTGGGCCCGGTAGGACTCGAACCTACGACCAAGGGATTATGAGTCCCCTGCTCTAACCAACTGAGCTACAGGCCCTGCGATTAACTTCGGCGTAGCCATCCCTGGCGAGACATCAAATTTCTATCCAACTCCAGCCAGGCCGTCCTGGCCTGTCGCTCACAGGTTCGCTGCTCGCCCAACTGAGCTACAGGCCCAAGCGGCGCAGTATATCCTTTCTGAGCGGTGTGAACTAGACAAGGCTGAACATGGGGTAGTGGCTCCGATTGATTCTGGTCATCCGGAGGGTAGCGAACGAGCTTCTGGCACAGCCATTGGCTACCGAAAATCAGACCCTTCTTTAATCTCTCAGGGTGACAGCAAAAATTTCAAACTGTGCCACTACCTAAACCTGAGGAGTTTTGATACTACCGGCATAAACCAGAGTTTATGCGCGATGGGCGCGTCTCAAAGAGTGACTATCCTTCCAGATCAAGGAAGCTGCGCAATTGATCGGAACGACTGGGGTGGCGCAGCTTGCGCAAAGCCTTGGCCTCGATCTGGCGGATGCGTTCGCGCGTGACATCGAACTGCTTACCGACTTCTTCAAGCGTGTGATCGGTGTTCATGTCGATGCCGAAGCGCATGCGTAATACCTTGGCCTCGCGCGCCGTCAACCCTTCCAGCACATTTTGTGTAGCCTCGCGCAGACCCTCAAAAACGGCTGCATCGTTAGGCGACATGACACTGGCATCCTCAATGAAATCGCCCAAATGCGAATCTTCGTCGTCGCCGATAGGCGTCTCCATCGAGATCGGCTCCTTGGCGATTTTCAACACCTTGCGCACCTTGTCCTCGGGCATTTCCATACGTATCGCCAATTCTTCGGGCGTGGGTTCGCGTCCCACCTCTTGCAACATCTGCCGTGAGATGCGATTGAGCTTGTTAATGGTCTCAATCATGTGCACGGGAATACGAATGGTGCGGGCTTGATCCGCGATGGAACGTGTGATGGCCTGGCGTATCCACCACGTGGCATACGTTGAAAACTTGTACCCACGCCGGTATTCGAACTTGTCCACGGCCTTCATCAGGCCGATGTTGCCTTCCTGGATCAGATCCAGAAACTGTAAGCCGCGGTTGGTATATTTCTTGGCAATGGAAATAACCAGACGCAGATTAGCCTCGACCATTTCTTTCTTCGCACGCCGCGCCTTGGCCTCGCCGATGGACATCTGGCGATTGATGTCCTTGATCTCGCCGATGGTCATGCCACAGCTGTCTTGCAGGGAGATTAGCTTGTTCTGAGCACGCAGTATCTCGTCTTTATGCTGCTCGAGTGCGGGCGAATAGACGCGGTTGGCCTTGATGTGCTTGTTTAGCCACGCCAGCTCCGTTTCGTTGTCCGGAAACGAGGTGATGAACTCCTTGCGCGGCATGTTCGCTTTATTAACGCAAGTGTCCATGATGATGCGTTCATAGGAACGGATGCGTTCGATCATCTGCCGCAGATTACCGACCAGACGCTCTACCATGCGGGGCACGAGCTTGAATTCCAGAAGATGTTCCGCGAGTTCTTTACGCAGTTTCTGGCTACGCGCGTGATCCTTCCCGTGTTTGGCGGTGGCCGCTACGGATTTTTTATGCAAATCACGCAAGACAGCAAAGCGCGCGCGCGCCTCTTCCGGGTCGGGGCCGGTCTCGGCCACTTCGGCGGGCTCTTCCTCTTCTACTGCTGCGACTACATCATCAAGAATCTCTTCCTCATCAAGCTCTTTGACATCTTTCTTGATGCCTACAGCGGGGGCAATCTCCGCCTCCAATGCAAGCGGGTCGATATAACCACTGATGATATCCGCCAGGCGCACCTCGGCGTTTTCTGTTTTATCATACTCACGCAGCAGTTCACCTACCGTCTCCGGGTAAGTGGCCAAGGCGGAAAGTACTTGCCCCAAGCCATCCTCAATGCGCTTGGCAATGACAATCTCACCCTCGCGGGTCAGCAGTTCCACTGCGCCCATTTCACGCATATACATGCGCACCGGGTCGGTGGTACGGCCAAACTCGCTGTCAACCGAGGCCAGGGCCGCGGCCGCCTCTTCAGCGACATCGTCATCCGCCGTTACTGCGGTATCGACGAGCAACAGGGTATCGGTATCCGGGGCAATTTCGTGCACCGCGATGCCCATCTCGTTGATCATTCTGATGATGTCTTCGATCTGATCCGGATCGACGATCTCGTCGGGCAGGTGATCATTAACCTCGCGATAGGTCAGGAAGCCCTGCTCTTTCCCCATAGCGATCAGTAATTTTAATTGTGATTCTTGCTGTTCTTGGTTCATGATCTGTCTGGATACCGTCAAAAAGGCGCCGAAAAAAGAGGGCGTATTATACTCTTAAATAATAAGATTTTGCCAGGCTAAACTGTACCTTGGCTGGGTTTCATCCTGGTCTGTAGCGCAAATAATCTTTGTAATTCGTGTTTGTCTTCCGCCGTTAATTCCCCATTGCGTGACTTATCGAGCAGGCTCTCCTTACATTGCTCAATGCCTTGTACGTAAAGACCGTCCAAAGCACCACAAAACTCCGCCTCCCAATTTTCCTCGGGCAGCAGGTGTTGCCATTGCGCCAGGCGCATTAGATGCTGACTCTCGGGGGTGCCGCGCCAACGCTCCAGTAACGCCCCACTGTTCAGGTGGGGGTGCGTCTGTAACATCTGCAATAAACTTACCAACAAGTCCATTCCTGGTATGTGAAAACCCGAAAAACGCGTTAAATCTCCCGCCTGCATTGCCAGCCCTGGGTGCTGTAATAGCAGGGCGATGGCAATGCGAACCTGTGACTTTTGCAGGGGCGCCTTAATTTTAATCGCCCGCTTGGCTGACGATTTTTCAAGCGGTAATTTCGACTTTGGCCGCGCCTGCTTCAATATCTTCATTAATTGAGTGGTTTCCATGCGCACAATCTCCGCCAGCCGTGCCACCATCATGTGCTGAAATACGTCCTCTGGTAGATTCGACAACAGGGGGCGGGCGAGTTCCACTAACCGAGCGCGTCCATCAATGGTGCTGATATTGATCTGTTTGATCAGATTGTCATAGAAAAAACTCGAAAAAGGAGAAGCTTGGGCGATGCGGGCCTCGAACGTAGTACCGCCTTCTTTGCGTACCAGGCTATCGGGGTCTTCGCCGTCGGGCAGGAACAGGAAGTTGGCTTGACGGCCTTCGTGCATTACCGGCACGACGTTTTCCACGGCCCGCCAAGCTGCTTCGCGCCCGGCACGATCGCCATCGAAGCAGAACACCAGCGTGGGGGTAATGCGGAACAGGCGCTCAGCATGATCGCGCGTAGTCGCGGTACCCAGGGTGGCGACCGCGTATTGGATGCCGTGCTGCGCCAGAGCCGCTACATCCATGTAGCCTTCGACGACCAGCAACCGGTCAATAGTGCGCAACGCCTTACGGGCTTCATAGAGGCCGTAGAGTTCGCGGCCCTTGTGGAATAACGGAGTTTCGGGCGAGTTCATGTACTTGGGTGCTGTCGCTCCCGACACCCTCGCTCGCTGTTCCCGACGCGATTCTACCTCCTCCATCCCTGGAGTCGTGTCTCCCGCGACACTAGCAGAGCCCTTCGCTATCGCTCTTCCCTGTGCGTCGTCGCCCAGCACACGGCCGCCGAAGCCAATAACCCGTCCCCGCTGATCGCGGATAGGAAACATGATGCGGTCGCGAAAGCGGTCGTAATAACCGCCGCCATCCTTTTCGATCAGCAGGCCTGCCTTGGCAAGCTGGGTCTGTAGTGTTGAGTTGTTACCGGCGCCCAGGGCCTGCAGCAAATTATCCCAACCCGGCGGGGCGTAGCCAATAGCGTAGTGCGCTGCAATCTCGCCGCTGAGCCCACGATTTTTAAGGTAATCAACGGCGGGTTGCGCGTGCTTGGAGTCGCGCAGTTGGCGGCAGTAAAAATCTGCGGCCTGTTCTAGCAGTCCGTACAAGTCTTTACTGCCCTGCGGGGCGCTATCCTTGGACACTGCCTGCACCGGCACCTGCACCCCGGCCTGGCCGGCCAGTTCGTGTACTGCCTCGACAAAGTCAAGGTGCTCGTACTCCATTAAAAATCCAAGCGCTGTTCCGTGTGCGCCGCAACCGAAACAATGATAAAACTGCTTCTGCTGGCTGACGGTAAACGATGGGGATTTTTCATCATGAAACGGGCAACACGCCGTGTATTCACGCCCTGCCTTGCGCAGCGGTACGCGGGTGTCGATGACCTCCACAATATCAATGCGGGTCATTAACTCATCGATAAACTGCTGCGGAATGCGGCCGGCCATTTGCTGTTCCACCGTGCGGACTGAGCGCAGGGTTAATAGAGCGGGGTTGTCTGATTACACAGGATTGCCAGGAAAAGGTAAACCAAGGATGCGAAACTGCCTATTGTGAAGGCGGTTGCAGGCAAGCTTATCTGCCCGAAACTTAAGGCTCGCTAGGAACCGAGCCTGCTTTTGACCTTGCCGCTGACCTTGCCCATGTCCGCACGACCTTGCATCTGCGGCTTCAATATAGCAATTACCTTGCCCATGTCTTTCGCTGAGGTAACGCCAACGTTGATGAATGCCGCATCGATCATGGCGTCAATCTCCGGCTCGCTCAATGCGCTCGGCATGAACTCGTGCAGGATACCGATTTCATAACTCTCCTGGTCGGCTAAATCCTGTCGCTGCGCAGCCTGATACTGGCTGATGGAATCGCGGCGCTGCTTCACCATCTTGTCCATTACGGCAAGCGTTTGGGTATCATCAAGGCTGATACGCTCGTCCACCTCGCGCTGTTTGACGGCCGCCAATATCAAACGAATTATTCCCAGACGCGCCTTGGCACCGGCACGCAGCGCCGCTTTCATCTCGTCGCTAATGCGCTGCTTCAACGGAATTTCAGTCATGATTGCCGTCTTCGATGGGAACAGGAGCATGCTAACTGCGCAAGTCTTTCTATACGCCCTGGTTGCCGATTCCAATACCCGCCGGATGCGGCCCGTAGGAAACGGAAGCTAGTAGAGGCGAACCCGGCGCGTAACCTCGCGCGAGGATTTTTTCAACTGGCGCTTCACTGCGGCTGCGGCTTTACGCTTGCGTATCGAGGTAGGCTTCTCGTAAAACTCGCGCGCCCGCACCTCGGACAGCACACCAGCCTTCTCACAAGAGCGCTTGAAACGGCGCAGGGCAACCTCGAAGGGTTCGTTCTCTTTAAGACGCACAGATGGCATTAATATCTTTACCTAATAAGTTGATGGACCCCGGCAAGTCTGCCAAGGACAGCTGATTATATTAATACTACCCACCGGAAAATGCAAAAAGCTTGCACTAATCCGGCCTTAACGCCGACACTTAGCGGATGCGAATCCTTGGCATTGAAACCTCCTGCGACGATACCGGCATTGCTATTTACGACTCTGAACAGGGGCTATTGGCCCACGCCCTTTACAGTCAAACCCTGCTCCATGCCGACTATGGCGGCGTTGTGCCCGAACTGGCGTCGCGCGACCATATACGCAAGACCTTGCCGCTCATCCGCCAGGTTATGGCCCAAGCCGACAGCCGAGCCCAGGATATCAATGGCATTGCATACACCGCAGGACCCGGCCTGATCGGCGCCTTGCTGGTAGGCGCCACCATAGGCTCGGGTTTGGCGTGGGCATGGAACGTACCCACGCTGGGCGTTCATCACATGGAGGCACATTTACTTGCGCCGATGCTTGAGGCTGACGCCCCGGCGTTTCCGTTTATCGCCTTGCTGGTCTCCGGTGGGCACACCTTATTAGTCCATGTTAGGGCCATCGGCGATTACCGAATCCTGGGGGAATCACTGGATGACGCTGCGGGCGAGGCGTTCGATAAAACCGCCAAACTGCTTGGTCTGGATTACCCCGGCGGACCTGCGTTGGCGCGCCTGGCTTTGAATGGCAATCCCGAACGCTTCCAGTTCCCCCGTCCGATGACGTCGCGGCCCGGCCTCGACTTCAGCTTCAGCGGACTCAAGACCTGCGCCATGCAAACCCTGCGCACGCACGGCAGTGATGAACAGACCCGTGCCGATATTGCACGCGCCTTCGAAGATGCCGTGGCGGACACGTTGGCTATTAAATGTCGGCGCGCCCTGCGCGCAACCGGCCATAAACGCCTGATTGTCGCCGGCGGCGTTAGCGCCAATTCAAGGTTACGCACGAGTTTGCAAAAAACCGTACAAGAGGAAGGCGCTGAAGTCTTCTATCCGCGCCTGGAATTCTGCACCGATAATGGGGCGATGATTGCTTATGCGGGGTATCAACGTCTATTGAATTCAAACA
>JBDSMM010000042.1:0-8725 GCA_039915825.1 Gammaproteobacteria bacterium
CGGCGTCATCAAGACCATCGTGTTCGGGTTTGTCGCCAGCTGGATTGCCGTGTTCGAAGGCTATGACGCGGTGCCGACCTCGGAAGGCGTGAGCCGCGCCACGACGCGCACCGTGGTGCATACCGCCTTGGCGGTGCTGGGGCTGGATTTCATATTAACCGCGCTGATGTTCGGAGGCATGTGACATGCTGCAACAAAGAACCGTAGAGATAACTGTCGGCCTGTTCATTCTGGCGGGCCTTGCGGCGTTGCTGGTACTGGCCCTGAAGGTCAGCAACCTGGGCGCCTTCACGGGCAATGTGGACGGCTATCAGTTGCTGGCCCGATTCGATAATATCGGCGGCCTGAAGCCACGCTCGCCGGTTACCATGGCCGGGGTGGTCGTAGGCCGGGTAGCTTCGATCAATTTTGATGAGGCCAGTCAGCGCGCCCTGGTCAAGCTCAACATCAGCAAGGAATACAAGCTGACCTCCGATACCTCGGCGAGCATCTTCACCGCCGGCTTGCTCGGCGAACAATACCTGGGGCTGGAGCCGGGCGGCGATGAGAAAATGCTCAAGGACGGTGACGAGATCAAGCTCACCCAGTCTGCTCTCGTACTTGAGCAGTTGATCGGCCAGTTCTTATTCAGTAAGGCGGCCGAGGGAAACGATAAAAGCCCTTAACATTCAAGGCTGACGCAGGCGCGCTGTTTGTGCGCAAAACGGCAATAACTTATAATGAACAACGTGGCACTCCTGCCATGAACTCGAGACTCATACTATGCATTCCGCACTGAAAGCCTTTGTCGCCACCCTGTTCTTTTTGAATAGCGCCTGGGCCTTCGCTAATCCATCAGCGCAAGACCTGGTTGAAGATACCTCTGACCGGATGATTAGCGCGATCGAATCCGAGCATGACACCCTCAAGGAAAACCCGGAGCGCCTGTATGCCCTCGTGGAAAAGATTGTCCTGCCGCATTTTGATTTCGAGCGCATGTCCGGGCGGGTACTCGGCAAGTATTGGCGGAGTGCCAGCACTGCACAAAAGACCAAGTTCACGCAGGAGTTTCGCACCCTGCTAATCCGTACTTACGCCACGGCGATGGCCGAATATTCGGGTCAAAAGATTCTCTATCTGCCTCTCAAGGATACCGCAGACGCCACCGAAGTAACGGTACGGACTGAGATCGAGCAGCCGGGCGGGCCGTCGATTCCGATCAGTTATAACCTGTATCAGAAAAACGGTAACTGGAAGGTTCAGGATGTCATCATCGACAATACGAGTTTGGTGGCCAATTACCGCAGTTCGTTTGCGAGTGAGATAAGCCGTGGCGGCCTGGATGCATTGATCAGCAAACTCGCCGAGCGTAATCAGCAAAAAACCTGAGCAAGCATGCCCGCCGCCATAATAAATGATGTTAAGGACGATGTTGGGTTCGAATCCTGTGGTGAGGGCTGCTTTATCTTGTCCGGCGCACTAACCTTCGCCACCGTTCCTCATGTCTATGCACAAGGCAATGCGGTGTTTGCAGAAAGCGGTGGCTCACTAACGCTTGACCTGCAGGGCATTAAACACACGGACAGTGCCGGGCTTGCATTATTGCTGGAGTGGATGCGCACCGCACAACATCAGGACCAACACATTCACTTTAAGAATATCCCTGCGCAAATGCTCAGCATAGCTCGGCTGAGTGGGCTTGATACCGTTCTACCGCTGAGCTAACCGTAAACCCGCCCACAGGTGCGTGATCATAAAAGGAACCTATCGTAAACCGGTGGCACCTATGAGCGCCATCGCATCCCCTAATTGAAGCTTATTCCCGGTATTATTTCCCCTTTCCCATCCTTGCGTTAAGCCTTTACACAATCATCAGGTTAATAATCTTGATTCCTGCGGTCAGCATTGAAAACATTCATAAACGCTACGGTTCAGTGCATGCCCTGCAAGGCATTGATTTCAGCATAGCACCCGGCGAATTTTTCGGCTTGCTCGGACCGAACGGGGCGGGCAAATCCACACTGATCAGCATCATGGCCGGCTTGGTACGTGCAGATAGGGGCCATACGCGTATCCTCGGCAATGATGTCGTGCGGGACTATCGTAGAGCGCGTAGCCAGCTTGGCGTAGTGCCGCAGGAATTGGTTTACGATGCCTTTTTCAGCGTGCGCGAAGTGCTGCGTTTGCAATCGGGTTACTTCGGCAAGGGACGCGAAAACGAGGCGTGGATCGACGAGTTGCTGGTCACTCTAAATCTTGTCGATAAGGCAGATACGAATATGCACAAGTTGTCCGGCGGCATGAAACGCCGCGTGCTTATCGCCCAGGCGCTGGTGCATAAACCGCAAGTCGTGGTGCTTGATGAGCCCAGCGCGGGCGTTGACACCGAGCTGCGCAAAGCACTCTGGGAATTTACCCGGCGACTGCATCGCGAAGGCCATACCATCGTACTGACCACACATTATCTTGAAGAGGCTGAACTGCTGTGTGACCGCATTGCCATCCTCGATCATGGCAAAGTAGCCGCCCTAGACACCAAACAGGTACTGCTTGCGCGCCATCCCTATCGCTTGCTGTCGCTATTTGTTGCTGATGCCGGTTTACAACTTCCCGATAGCCTTGAACGCCTGCTCGTCACACGCACCGACCATCAGATCACTCTGCGCCTGCATAAGCTGGACGACCAGATCGGTGGTGTGCTTGACACACTCCGCGATGCGGGATTCATCATTCGTGATTTATCAACACAGGAAACCGGGCTGGCCGAGGTCTTCACGCAGCTCACTTCGTTTCACACGGAGCCCTCCGCGGCATGACAAATCCACTCGGCAATTGGCGCGGCATGCTCACGCTGTTCGGTAAAGAGGTGCGTCGCTTCCTCAAGGTTAGTATGCAGACGCTGCTTACACCCATCGTCACCGCCCTGCTTTATCTGCTGGTATTCGGACACGTGCTCGAAGACCATGTGCAAACCTATGCGGGCCTGACCTACGCCGCCTTTATCGTGCCGGGCCTGATTATGATGACGATGATCCAGAATGCCTTTGCCAATAGTTCATCCAGCCTGATTCAATCCAAGGTCGGTGGCAGTCTGGTGTTTGTACTGCTGGCACCGCTGTCCAGTCTGGAGTTTTATCTGGCCTTCGTGGCTGCCGCCGTCGGGCGGGGGCTATTGGTCGGTATTGGAGTCTATCTGGCCGCCTACTGGTTTATCGGTCTGCCGATATATGACTTCATCACCGTGCTGATGTTTGCCGTGTTGGCCAGCGCAACGCTGGGCAGCCTGGGTATCATCGCGGCGATCTGGGCGGATCATTTCGAGCAGCTAGCCGCCTTCCAGAATTTCATCATCTTGCCCTTGTCATTTCTGAGCGGCGTGTTTTATTCAATCCATTCGCTGCCTGAGTTTTGGCAGGGAATTTCGCGCTTTAACCCGTTTTTCTATATGATTGACGGCTTTCGTTACGGCTTCTTCGGTGAATCAGACGTCGCACCCGGTATCAGCCTGCTGATTACGGCCAGTTTTTTGCTGATGCTATCCGCGCTCTGCATGTTATTGCTGTACAAGGGCTATAAACTGCGCCGCTAATTCCGGCCGTAACAAAATAAAGGTAATTTATGGAATCTGACACTATTAAACGCATGATCGAGTCCGGCTTGCCGGGCTGTCAGGCCACGGTTAACGGCGACGGTAGCCACTTCGACGCCGTCGTGGTCAGCGATAGCTTCGAAGGCATGAATACGCTGGGGCGCCACCGCTTGGTATACGGCACGCTGGGAGACAATATGCAATCGGCCATTCACGCCTTATCGATGCGCACCTTGACCAATGCGGAATGGTTGACGGCAAACCGGCAGTAACCGCGCTCAACCAATTTAGAATTTTTCGCTTAAAGCAATCTCACGTTCGACTGTCTCAAGCATAAGCTAAAACGATAATGGATAAATTAATCATCCGCGGCGGTGTGCCTCTGAACGGCGAGATCCGCATCTCCGGCGCGAAAAATGCCGCGCTGCCGATACTGGCGTCCACGCTGCTTGCCACCGAGCCGGTGACGATCTGCAATGTCCCGCACCTGCACGACATTACCACCACGATGGAATTGCTGGGTCGCATGGGCGTGCATCTGATGATAGATGAACGCCTCAACATCGAAGTCGATGCTACCACCATCCGCGAATTTCACGCACCGTATGAACTCGTCAAAACCATGCGTGCCTCGATTCTGGTACTCGGTCCGCTACTCGCGCGCTTCGGCAAGGCCGATGTATCGCTGCCCGGCGGCTGTGCGATCGGCTCGCGACCCATCAACCTGCACATTAATGGGTTGCAGGCAATGGGCGCCGACATCAAGGTGGAGAACGGTTATATTCGCGCTACCGCAGGCCGGCTCAAGGGCGCGCACCTGGTGATGGATATCATCACCGTAACGGGCACCGAGAATTTGATGATGGCCGCAACGCTGGCCGAGGGCATCACCGTCATCGAAAACGCGGCGCGCGAGCCGGAGGTCATTGATCTTGCGAATTGCCTCATCAGTATGGGCGCAAAAATTACGGGGGCCGGCACCGATATCATTACTATCGAGGGTGTGGAGCGCCTATCGGGGACCCGTTATACCGTTCTGCCCGACCGCATTGAGACCGGCACTTATCTAGTGGGTGCCGCCATCACCGGCGGTCGCGTGAAACTCAAAGACACGCGGCCCCAATTGCTGGAGGCCGTGCTCCTGAAACTGCGTGAGGCGGGTGCCGAGATTGAGACCGGCGAAGATTGGATAATACTGGATATGAAAGGTCGGCGGCCTGTTGCAGTCGACGTGTACACCGCGCCTTATCCCGCCTTTCCAACCGACATGCAGGCGCAGTTTACGGCGTTGAACAGTGTCGCCGAGGGCGTGGGCACCATCACGGAAACCGTGTTCGAAAACCGTTTCATGCATGTGCACGAAATGCGTCGTATGGGTGCGGACATCAAACTGCAAGGTAATACCGCGATCAGCACCGGCGTAGAAAAGCTGACTGGAGCACCGGTCATGGCAACGGATTTACGCGCCTCGGCCAGTCTTGTTCTGGCGGGTCTGGTGGCGCAAGACGACACCACCGTCGATCGCATTTATCATATCGATCGCGGCTATGAGTGTATTGAAGAGAAATTGACGCAATTGGGCGCGCGGATCCACCGCGTGCCGGGATAGTTAGCTAAATAACCTTAACGCGAATACGCCCGACGTACCCAAGATTGTAACTTGATGAAAAAAAAGCAAACAATTATGGCTGATACACTAACCATTGCGCTTTCCAAGGGACGCATCTTTGAAGAGACGCTGCCCCTGCTCGCGCACGCGGGCATAACGCCGCTGGACAATCCCGACACCAGCCGTAAACTTATCCTCGACACGAACCATGCGGATATCAAGCTGGTGATTATTCGCGCCTCGGACGTGCCGACGTATGTAGAATATGGCGCCGCTGATATCGGTGTGGCCGGCAAGGACGTGTTGATGGAATACGGCAGCGATGGTTTATATGAGCCTCTGGATTTACAGATTGCGCGCTGTCGGCTCATGGTGGCCGGGCGCCGCGGTGCCTTAACAGGACAGTCACGCCTGCGTGTTGCCACCAAATACGTCGTCACAACGCGTCGCTACTTTGCCGCGCAGGGCACTCAGGTTGAGGTTATCAAGCTCTACGGCTCAATGGAACTCGCTCCGCTCGTCGGTCTCGCCGATTGCATTGTTGACTTGGTGGACACCGGTAAAACGCTCGCCGCCAATGGCCTTGAACCGCTTGAGCACATCGCCGACATCAGTTCGCGCCTGGTCGTTAACAAGGCATCGATGAAGATGAAGCACGCCAAGGTCAAGGTGTTCATCAAACTGATGACCGACGCCGTTAATACCCGTAACAAAAGACCCGAGAACAGCTATTAAACCCTTGCCCAGCACGCGTCTCAACCTGGTAACTCGCCTCTTTTAAAATATGTTGAACATAAAACGTCTAAGCAGCACTGATCCTGACTTCTGGCCTTGCCTGGAAAACGTGCTGGCATGGGAACAGGCCTCCGATGAGGCCGTCGCGCGCACGGTAAAGGAAATCCTCGCGCAGGTGCGCACGCGCGGCGATGCTGCCGTTGTTGAATATACAAACCGTTTCGACCGCCTGCACGTCATGTCTATCGGGGAGCTTGAGATACCGGCAGCGCGTTTGCAGCAGGCCGCGCAAAATCTTGCTGATACTCAACGGCAGGCATTAGCCACTGCCGCCGCGCGTATCCGTGCTTATCATACCCATCAGATAGCCGAGTCCTGGTCCTATCTGGAAGCCGATGGCACGCTGCTCGGCCAACAGATTATGCCGCTTGATCGTGTCGGGCTTTATGTGCCCGGCGGCAAGGCGGCCTATCCTTCTTCAGTCTTGATGAACGCGATTCCTGCGCAGGTCGCGGGCGTTGCCGAACTTATCATGGTCGTGCCTACGCCCGACGGCATAGTCAATGAACTCGTGCTTGCCGCAGCCCACATTGCCGGAGTGAACCGGGTGTTCACCATAGGCGGTGCGCAGGCCATCGCTGCGCTCGCCTATGGCACTGCAAGCATACCGCGTGTGGATAAAATCGTCGGCCCCGGCAACATTTATGTAGCCACCGCCAAGCGCATGGTGTTCGGCACCGTGGGCATAGACATGATCGCCGGTCCATCGGAGATCCTCGTGCTCTGCGATGGTCAAACCGACCCTGACTGGATAGCCATGGATTTGTTTTCACAGGCCGAACACGACGAAGATGCGCAGGCCATTCTGGTCAGCGCTGACAGTTCCTTTCTGGATGCGGTAGAAAATAGCATGCAGCGTCTATTGCCCACCCTGGAACGCACGGCGATCATCACCCAATCTTTGCGTGCACGCGCGGCCTTTATCAAGGTACGCACTCTCGATGAGGCGGTCGAGATCGTCAATTTTATCGCGCCTGAGCATCTGGAATTATCGGTGGAAAACCCGCAGGATTTGATCACGCGTATTCGTCACGCCGGCGCCATTTTCATGGGGCGCCATACGCCGGAGGCCATCGGCGATTACTGCGCAGGCCCAAACCACGTATTACCCACCTCACGCACTGCGCGCTTCTGTTCTCCGCTTGGCGTGTACGACTTTCAAAAGCGCTCCAGTCTCATTATGTGCTCCGAACAAGGTGCTTCGGAGCTTGGCAAGATCGCCTCGGTGCTGGCGCAAGGTGAAGGTTTGACTGCGCATGCGCGTTCTGCGGAATACCGAATTAAGTAATTCTGTAAACCCATTATGTCCAGCGAAATCCAGGTTATCTGAAACTCTGCCATGCCCGACAACGCCGCTAACAAAATCGCAAACCTGGTGCGCCCCGAGATACGGGCGTTAGCAGCGTATCATGTGCCTGACTCGCGCAACATGGTGAAACTCGACGCCATGGAGAATCCCTATAGCTGGCCTGCTCATCTCCTTGATGCGTGGATTAAATGTCTGCATGACGTCAACCTGAATCGCTATCCTGATCCATCACCCCAGGTGCTTAAAGAACAACTGCGCGTCAGCATGGATATTCCGCAAGATGCCGCTATTCTCCTGGGTAACGGTTCGGATGAACTGATCCAGATGATCGCCCTTGCAGTGGCCGCGCCCGGGCGCGCCGTGCTTGCGCCGGAACCGGGATTTGTCATGTATCGCATGATAGCCACGGTTGCAGCGATGGATTACGTCGGTGTGCCATTATCGTCTGACTTCAGCCTGGACTTGCCCGCTATGCTGGAGGCCCTGGATCGACATCGGCCGGCCGTGGTGTTTTTAGCCTATCCGAACAATCCTACCGGCAATCTATTCAATGCGCAGGCAATGCATACCGTGATCGAGGCCTGCCCCGGACTGGTGGTTGTAGACGAGGCGTATCACGTGTTCGCAGGCAGCAGTTTTATGCGTGAACTGCACCGCTACCCCAATCTTCTGGTGATGCGCACGGTGTCGAAAATGGGTCTGGCCGGGCTGCGTCTCGGTGTGCTGGCGGGCAATCCAGAGTGGCTGCATGAAATCGATAAAATTCGCCTGCCGTATAACATCAATGTGCTCACTCAGATCAGCATGGAGTTTGCGCTACGCCATCAGAACGTGCTCGATGCTCAGGCGCGCCAGATCCGTGAAGATCGTGAATATTTATTCAGGCAGTTGAGCGATTGTGCCGGACTGAATGTTTATCCAAGCGCCGCCAATTTTATCTTGTTCCGCACGCCTTCCGGACGAGCCACAGCCATTTTTGAAGCACTGAAGGCTGCTGGCGTGCTGATTAAAAATATGCATATAGAGGACAGCCCTCTGCGCGATTGTTTGCGTGTTACGGTGGGCAAACCTGAAGAAAATGAAGCTTTTTTGACGGCTTTGAGAAAAGCGTTATAGCTTCAATATAACCACGGATACAGGTATCCTATGCGAATAAAAAGGACTGAGATAACATGCCGCAACGCAAGATAACCGTAACGCGCAACACCCTTGAGACGCGCATCGAGGCCACCGTCAATCTCGACGGCACAGGTATATCGCGCTTTCACACCGGCCTGCCCTTTCTCGACCATATGCTCGACCAGGTCGCACGGCATGGCATGATGGATATCGATGTCCAGGCCGATGGCGATCTACACATCGATGCCCATCACACCGTGGAAGACATTGGTATCGCGTTGGGGCAGGCAATCGTACAGGCATTGGGCGATAAAAAAGGCATCCG
>JBDSMM010000096.1:0-12969 GCA_039915825.1 Gammaproteobacteria bacterium
CAGCGCCAGAGGCTCAGTGAATAACTGGGTCCGGGGGCTGGTTAATCCGACGGAATCGGCGGGGATGTGAGCGGGCATGAAGGTGTCGGCAGTTTAATGACTTAAGTGCTGGCAAGTCTAATGACTGCCCGGTAACAGCGCAACATCGGGCCGCTTAGGTCATGTGCAGGAATAAGTTACTTGACGCAGGTTATAGGTGAACTCCAACATACATCACGCTACTTGCGAGCAGATTTTTAGTTCTGCGCTTTTCTTTCCCCGTGCATGAGTGACTGACTTGACTAGCCTAACAACTTTACAATCGGGTTACGATGTAATCATAGTCGGCGGCGGCATGGTCGGCGCTACGCTAGCGTGTGCGCTTGGAAATAGTACGCTGCGCATCGCTGTTATCGAGGCCAGCGCCGCGCCCTCTGGCTGGCCCAAAGATAGCAGGGACTCGCGGGTAAGCGCCATCACATCCGGTTCTATGCGCATTTTCGAAGCCCTGGGTGTTTGGCAACGCATGGTCGCTGTGCGCGTCAGCCCGTTTCGCGAGATGCATGTATGGGATGCTGACAGTCCCGGCTTCATCCACTTTGACAGTGCCGATATCGGCGTCGATACGTTGGGCTATATCGTCGAGAACCGGGTTGTTCAGGCCGCTTTGTACGAGCGGTGCCGGGAATTTACTAATATCGAGTGGATGAATTCCGTGCGCATCGTCGGCATGGCCTGCGCCGCTGATTACACCGTTCTTCATACGGAGGACGGCCGACATCTGCAGGCGTGCCTGGTGGTCGGCGCAGACGGCCCGGACTCCGTGATACGTCAGTTGGCGGGTATCACCACCCACGGCAAGAACTATCAACAAACGGCCGTGGTAGCAAACGTCAAGACCACGCGCTCCCATCGGCAGACGGCCTGGCAGCGGTTTTTACCCGGCGGCCCGTTGGCCTTTCTGCCGCTTACGGATAACCACTCATCCATTGTCTGGTCGCTACCGCCCGAACGCGCTGCGCATGTTCTGAGTCTGGACGATACACATTTCATGGCCGAATTGCAGACTGCGCTAGGGTCGGATCAACAACGAGCCGAGCCGGATCAGGGTTTGGGAGCTATCGAGAGTGTGGGGCCGCGTGCCAGTTTCCCGTTGCGCTTGATTCACGCCCATCATTACGTACAAGCTCGCCTGGCCCTCATCGGCGATGCCGCCCACACTCTCCATCCACTGGCTGGGCAGGGCGTTAACCTGGGGTTGTCGGATGCCGCCGTGCTGGCGCAATTGCTGACAGCAGCAGCCACTAAAAAAACGGATGTGGGCGCATTGAGCACTTTACGCCGCTACGAGCGTTGGCGTAAGGGCGACAATCTTGCGATGGTGGCGTCACTCGAAGCCATCAAACAGTTATTCGGTAGCCAGTTGGCGCCGGTGCGGCAGTTGCGTCACTGGGGTCTACAGCTTACAAATGCCGCTAATCCGCTCAAGAATTTAATCATGCGCCGCGCCATGGGTATCACGGGTGATTTGCCGAGGCTGGCACGCGGGCTTCCGCTCGGTAGGGAAATCAATGATCGCTAACTAGCGGCATTGAAGACTCTGCTAAATTTTCTCATAAGTTCTGTTGGCAAGTTGAAGGCAGCAGCGTATTTGCAAGCCCCGCTTTTGTGCAATGCCGCTAAGCCTGTATAATGCCGAAACAGTCTTTGCTGCCCGCGAGTAATGCCGAGACTGAATTCAATACGCTGTCAATGCGAACGAATTCACAGTTTGCGAAAGTGGCGAAATCGGTAGACGCGCTGGTTTTAGGTGCCAGTGGGGCAACCCTTGAGAGTTCGAGTCTCTCCTTTCGCACCATTATTCTTCACTTTATATAGCCACGTTGAGCACGCGATAACCGCCGGGCTAATCTTGTCAGAGAGGAAACACGATGCATGTCTCAGTTGAAACCACCACGGGCCTGGAGCGCCGCATGACGGTTGAGGTTCCGGCCGAGCATATCGAGCAGGAGGTGCAAAACCGCCTCAAGTCACTGGCCGGTAAGGCCAGGATGGACGGTTTTCGCCCGGGCAAGGTGCCCTTCACCGTGGTCGAGCGCAAGTTTGCGGGCAAGGTGCGCCTGGAAGTGCTCGGCGACATGATTCGCTCCAGCTTTCAGGAGGCGGTGAACCAGAAGAAACTGCGTCCCGCCGGCGGTCCGAAAATTGAAACCTTGTACGAACAGCCGGATAAGGGCTTGGGTTACACCGCTACCTTCGAGGTGTACCCGGAAATCTCGCTCGCACCGCTGAGTGACCTGACTTTTGCCAAGCCTGTCGCGAAAATTACTGAGTCGGACGTGGATAACATGATCGAAACGCTGCGCAAGCAGCGTCAGAGTTGGGCGCCGGTTGAGCGTGAGGCACGCGCAGGAGATCAGTTGCAGGTTGATCTGAAAATGGGTATTGAGGGCGAACCGGCCAAGGGTGAACATTCTCAGCAGACTTCCATCGTGCTCGGCAACGGCATGTTGCCCAAGGAGATCGAAGAAAAACTCCTTGGTACTAAAACAGGTGAAGAGCTTGAGATAGAACACAGCTTTCCCGTGGATTTTTCCGACCCGGCGCGGGCCGGCAAAGCGATTCACTACGCGGTTAAAATCATTGCACTTTACGAGCCTGAATTGCCTGCCATCGACGAGGAATTCGCGCGCAACCTGGGTGTAGAATCAGGTAACCTCGACCTGTTGCGTGTCGAGGTGCGCGCCAATATGGAACGCGAGCTGGATCAGGCGATCCAGCAAAAACTCAAGCAACAGGTCATGGATGCACTGATTGAGGCGAACCCGATAGACATTCCCAAGGCCTTGGTCGATAAAGAGGCTGAGTTGTTATTAACGCAGACCCGCGAAAAGTTGGCCGCGCAGGGCAGGAAAGGCCAGGACTTACCCGCGCAGAGCGCAATCTACGAGCCAACCGCACGCCGGCGCGTGACCCTGGGTTTGCTGTTGGGGGATTTGATAAAGACCAGTAGCACGAAAGTGGATGGCACCAAGGTACGTGAACTTGTCGACAGCATTGCCTCAACGTACGAAGACCCTGAAGAAGTCCTGAAATGGTACTATAGCTCTCCCGAACGCCTCGCCCAGATCGAATCCCTGGTGCTGGAAGATCAGGTGGTGGAATGGGTGCTGGCACGCGCACAGGTCAACTTAACCGACAGTACCTTCGATGCATTGATGAACCCCCAGCAGACCACGGTAGCGTAAGGAACATCCGAATTTATGATAAATAATCAACGTAATGGTGAGCCAGTAGGCGAGATGAGTTCTAACCTGGTGCCGATGGTGGTTGAACAGTCCGCTCGCGGCGAGCGCGCCTACGATATTTATTCCCGCCTCCTCAAGGAGCGCGTGATTTTCATGGTCGGCCAGGTCGAAGACCACATGGCCAATCTGGTGGTCGCGCAGCTATTGTTTCTGGAATCGGAAAATCCGGATAAGGATATTCATCTATACATCAATTCGCCGGGCGGATCGGTGAGTGCGGGTCTTGCAATCTACGACACCATGCAATTTATCAAGCCCGACGTGAGTACCATGTGCACCGGCCAAGCGGCCAGCATGGGCGCTTTATTGCTGGCGGGCGGCGCGGCTGGCAAGCGTTACTGCTTACCCCACGCACGTCTGATGATCCATCAACCGCTGGGCGGTTTTCAGGGTCAGGCCACGGATATCGACATCCATGCGCGCGAGATATTAGCGGTGCGTGAACGCCTGAACAAAATCCTGGCTAAACACACGGGTCAAGCGCTCGACAGAATTCAGATCGACACCGACCGTGACAACTTTATGGGCGGTCAGGCCGCCGTGGAGTATGGGTTAATTGATGCCGTACTCACTGAACGTCAACTCAAAGTCGGCTAGAAGATTGCATCATCAGCTTCACTTGCGGCATATTAAGCTATCTGCAATTCTACGATTACGGATCTCAAGAGGTAAGCCATGATTGACGATAAGCACGGCAAGGGTGACGGTGGTGACAAGTTGCTCTACTGCTCTTTCTGCGGCAAGAGCCAGCATGAGGTGCGCAAACTGATTGCGGGTCCTTCCGTTTATGTCTGCGATGAGTGCGTCGAGCTTTGCAATGACATCATCCGCGAAGAGGTGCATGAGAAATACGCCTCGGCCAAGGGCAGCAAGGTACCTACGCCGCACGAAATCAAGCAGATTCTCGGTGAGTACGTCATTGGGCAGACCAGCGCGAAGAAAGTGCTGGCAGTCGCTGTTTACAATCATTACAAACGCCTGGAAGTCTCGCAGAAAAAGGATGATGTCGAGCTTTCCAAAAGCAACATCCTGTTAATCGGCCCCACCGGCTCCGGCAAGACGCTGCTTGCTGAAACGCTGGCGCGCCTGCTTAACGTACCGTTCACGATTGCCGATGCAACGACGTTGACCGAGGCTGGTTACGTGGGCGAGGATGTGGAGAATATCATCCAGAAGCTCCTGCAAAAGGCCGAGTACGATGTCGAAAAGGCCCAGACCGGCATTATCTATATCGATGAAATCGACAAGATCTCGCGCAAGTCGGATAACCCCTCAATCACCCGCGATGTCTCAGGCGAGGGCGTGCAGCAGGCCCTCCTGAAGCTCATTGAGGGTACAATTGCCTCGGTACCTCCGCAGGGCGGGCGCAAGCACCCGCAGCAGGAATTTTTGCAGGTCAACACACGCAACATGCTGTTCATCTGTGGAGGTGCATTCTCCGGCTTGGATAAAATCATCCGCGACCGTTCTGAAAAAGGCGGTATCGGGTTCTCCGCCGAGATCAAGAGCAAGACTGATAAAAAGAGTGCAAACGAGATTCTGCACACGGTCGAGCCCGAAGATCTCATAAAGTATGGCTTGATACCCGAGTTCGTGGGACGGTTGCCGGTAGTTGCAACGCTGGACGAACTGGATGAAGAGGCCTTGATGCGCATCCTCACCGAACCCAAGAATGCCATCACCAAGCAATACAGCAAATTGTTCGAGATGGAAGGTAGTGGCATTGAATTCCGCGACGACGCGTTGCGCGCCGTGGCGCATAAGGCAATGGAGCGTAAAACCGGTGCACGCGGCCTGCGTTCCATCTTGGAGCGGGTGTTGCTCGATACCATGTACGACCTGCCGTCGATGTCGAACGTCAGTAAAGTGGTAGTCGATGCCGGGGTGATTAACGGGCAGTCCGATCCACTCATGATTTTTGAGGGCGGCGATCAGCAACGCGTCGCGTCCGATAAATCGTAGATTTTGTTACTATTCTGGCATGACTCTAGCATGACCCTTGATGCGCACATCGGGGTTTCATGATTTACCCAATCTGCGTCCCCATGTATGAGACAGGGCTAATCGTCTGGTTATCCTGCGACCTCACTAACGGTTATTTAGAGATACATAATGGACCAAGAGAATATGCCTGACGTGATAGATGAGCAACTTATGTTGACGCCGGTGTTGCCGTTGCGCGACGTGGTTGTCTACCCGCACATGGTTATCCCGTTGTTCGTCGGCCGTGAAAAATCCATCAAGGCACTCGAAGCAGCCATGGAGGGCAGCAAGCAAATCCTCCTGGTGTCGCAGAAAAGCGCAGCGCTTGATGATCCACAAGTCGATGATATTTACCGCGTGGGCACGCTTTCCAGCATTCTCCAATTGCTAAAATTGCCCGATGGCACGATTAAGGTGCTTGTCGAAGGCACTGAGCGCGCGCGTATCGTGAACTTCGTTGGTGTGCAAGACTACCTTACCGCAGAAGTCGTCAGCTTTACGCCCACACCGATCGACGCGCGCGAGATCGAGGCCTTAACGCGCTCGGTGCTCACGCATTTTGATCAATACGTAAAGCTCAATAAAAAACTCCCGCCGGAAATTTTGTCCGCGTTAGCCAGCATTGATGAGCCCGGGCGGCTTGCCGATACCGTCGCCGCACATATGACGCTGAAGCTCGACGAGAAACAGGCCATCCTGGAAATGGATGATGTGCGCACGCGTCTTGAACATCTGATGGGCATTATGGAATCCGAGATTGATCTGCTACAGGTAGAAAAGCGCATCCGCGGCCGCGTCAAACGCCAGATGGAAAAGAATCAGCGCGAATATTTCCTCAATGAGCAGATGAAGGCGATTCAGAAGGAACTCGGGGAACTCGACGAGGCGCCGAATGAAGTCGAGGAGCTGACGCAGAAGATTGAAAAGGCCGGTATGTCTAAGGAGGCCCTCACTAAGGTGAGCGCCGAGCTGAACAAGCTCAAGATGATGTCGCCGATGTCCGCCGAGGCGACTGTGGTGCGCAATTATATCGACTGGGTGGTAGGTGTTCCCTGGAAAAAGCAGACGAAGGTTTTGCGCGATCTGGCCAAGGCTGAGCAGATACTTGAGGCTGACCACTACGGTCTGGAAAAGGTCAAAGAACGCATACTTGAATATCTGGCAGTGCAGCAGCGTGTAACCAAACTGAAAGGGCCAGTGCTGTGCCTCGTGGGGCCGCCGGGCGTAGGCAAGACTTCACTTGGCCAATCCATTGCGCGCGCCACCAACCGCAAGTTTGTGCGCATGTCGCTGGGCGGCGTACGCGATGAGGCCGAGATACGCGGCCATCGCCGTACCTACATCGGTTCGATGCCGGGCAAGATTATTCAGAACATGGCTAAGATCGGCACGCGTAACCCTTTATTTCTGCTCGATGAAATCGATAAGATCGCAATGGATTTTCGCGGTGATCCGTCATCGGCCTTACTTGAAGTACTCGACCCAGAGCAAAATCATGCCTTCAACGATCATTATCTGGAAGTGGATTATGACCTCTCCGGAGTCATGTTTGTCTGTACCGCGAACACGCTCAACATTCCCGGCCCACTCCTGGATCGCATGGAGGTCATTCGCATCTCCGGCTATACCGAAGATGAAAAGATTAACATTGCCATGCGTTACCTGCTTCCCAAACAGATTACCAATAATGGTTTGAAGGATACCGAAATCTCCATTGCCGAGGGTGCAGTGCGCGACATCGTAAGGTTTTATACCCGCGAGGCTGGCGTGCGTAATCTTGAGCGCGAAATCTCCAAAATTTGCCGCAAAGTCGTCAAGGAAATATTACTGAAACCTGGTAAAAAGAAGGTGTTCGTAGGACCGCGTCAACTGGAAAAATATTTGGGCGTGCAACGTTTCCGTTATGGACGCGCGGAAGAGCGCGATCAGATCGGGCAGGTTACGGGCCTCGCCTGGACAGAGGTTGGTGGTGAATTACTCACCATAGAGGCCGCTGTGGTGCCCGGTAAGGGCAAGCTGACAATTACCGGGCAACTGGGCGATGTCATGCAGGAGTCCATTCAAGCTGCAATGAGCGTAGTGCGTAGCCGCGCTGCAGTACTGGGGCTCAATCCCGAGTTTTACCAGAAGCACGATGTGCACATCCACGTTCCCGAAGGTGCAACACCGAAAGATGGTCCCAGTGCCGGTGTCGGTATGTGCACCGCGCTGGTGTCTGCGCTAACCGGAATTCCGGTACGCGCCGACGTGGCTATGACCGGTGAAATTACCCTTCGGGGTGAAGTCTTGCCCATCGGAGGACTGAAGGAAAAATTGCTCGCTGCTCATCGCGGTGGTATTACCACCGTCATTATTCCGCACGAAAATCGCCGCGATCTTGCCGAGATTCCCAAGAATATCCTCAACAGCCTTAACATATGCTCTGCTAAATGGATCGACGAAGTATTGCAAATAGCCCTGGTGCAGCTGCCGGAGTCATTGCAAGCGACTGTCGTTGCGGCGGACGGAGAACATGAAAAACCGGCCGAGCTAAATCAGGATAATCCACTCACGACTCACTAGATACCTTCATGAGTTTACTGGTTTTTATTGTTTATGCTTCCGAAGCTGTAAGTAACGCGAACGCCACAGGCGTGGTTCACTAATGTATATAAAGTGCTGTTGCTGTTTAATGAAACACAAGTAGAAAGACCCTGCAAAGCGTAAAAATCATCCGGCAATTGCTTGACACAGGTTTCCGGCAGTTGGTATAAAAGCCGACAGCGAATGTGTATAGCGCGACCACGAGTTATTTCCATAAACCATGAGGGGAGAAAAAAGTGAATAAATCCGAATTAATTGATGCCATTGCAACCTCAACCGATGTTTCCAAAGCTGAATCAGGGCGTGCGCTTGATGCCATGATTGCTGCTCTTACCAAGGCCCTCAAAAAAGGTGATCAGGTCACACTGGTCGGGTTTGGAACCTTCTTGGTACGCAAGCGCGCTGCCCGTACTGGGCGCAATCCACGCACCGGCGATACGATCAAGATCAAAGCCTCCAAAATCCCCGCTTTCAAAGCTGGTAAAGCCCTCAAGGATGCCGTAAACTAATTAGTTATGCTGGGGTGCTTAGCTCAGTTGGTAGAGCGTCGCCTTTACACGGCGAATGTCGGGGGTTCGAGCCCCTCAGCACCCACCAGTAGTAGCTGCGAGCGGTGCTGGAGTGGTAGTTCAGTTGGTTAGAATACCTGCCTGTCACGCAGGGGGTCGCGGGTTCGAGTCCCGTCCACTCCGCCAATATTGATAAGTAAAGTTTGTGAATTCGGTTTGTTGCATGCGTCTGCGTAGGCGTACTCCCGTAAGCAAGCGCACAACAATTACAGCCACGCTCGTCAGTAAAAATCAACGATTTCCAATCAGCATTTACGATTGCATTAGGGCGCCACATACAATGCGCCCTTTTACTTTTAGCGTATAATGCGCCATCCGCCGCGAGCCACCTCGCCACATCAGAGGCTTTCTCCCAATGCTGCAGTCCATTCGAGACCGTGCCCAAGGTTGGGTGGCATGGGTAATCATCGGGTTAATTATTGTTCCCTTCGCTTTGTGGGGTATACAGGAATACGTAGGCAATGACTCCGATGTAACTATCGCCCGTGTTGGCGACTATTTTGACGGTACGGATATTAGCCAGCGCGAATTCCAGCAGGCTTACGAACAACAGCGCCAACGCATACGCTCATTGCTGGGCGATAACGCCGACCAACTTGATGAGGCGAAAATAAAACAAAATGTAAGCGATGGCTTGATTACGAATGAAGTGTTGCGGCAATCCACCGGTAAGCTTGGATTGCGGGTTAGTAACGCAGAGCTTGGCCAGCAGATTCAATCAATGCCGGAATTTCACGACAACGGCCAATTTTCCAAGACAGTCTTTTTAGAACAATTGCGCAGGTCTGAATTAACACCGGAAGGATTCGAGACACGCGTCCGCGATGCGTTGCTTACAGAGCAACTCAATGCAGGTATTACCAGCATGGCGTTGGTAACCCAAGGCGAACTCGATGAGGCCATCCGGCTAAAGAATCAGCAGCGCGAAATTGGTTACCTGGTACTCCCGTGGAAAAAGTTCGAAAATGAGGTCACGGTCGATGCGGCTGAGATCAAGAAATATTATGACGAGCATCGTGACAAACTCGTCAATCCCGAACAGATCAAGATCGAGTATATCGAACTTTCTGCTAATGATCTGGCGAAAAATATTAAACTCGATGAGCAGGAATTGCATAAGCTCTACGAAGAACAGCGCGCCAACTTTGCCGTTGAAGAGCAGCGCCGCGCCAGCCAAATACTAATAGCACCGGAAAAGGATGCGGATCCGGCAGCCCTCGCCGCCGCCTCTACCAAAGCTGACGATATGCGCAAACGGCTGCATGCGGGCGAGGATTTTGCCAAGCTTGCCAAGCAAAATTCTCCCAATATTGCAGCAGCCAATGTGGGTGGCGATCTTGGTTTTGTCGCCAAAGGTAGCCTCGATCCGGCTGTCGAGCAGGCCCTTAATGCGCTAAAACCAGGTGAAGTGAGCCAACCGGTAAAAAGTCCCGCTGGATTTCATATCCTGAAACTGACGGAAATCAAGCCTGCGCATACCAAGCCGTTTGAAGAAGTACGCGCCGATCTTGAGAAAGATTACCGGCAACGCAAGGCGCGAGAACTATACTTTGAGAAATCCGAGCCGCTGACCAATTTTGTATATGAGAATCCAGACACCTTGACGGTTGCGGCCCAGGAACTTGGTTTACCGATTAAAACGACGGATTATTTCAGCCGAAAAGGCGGGGCGGACAGCGTTACCAGCCAGGCAAAGATCATCAATGCGGCCTTTAGTAATGAAGTCTTGAGTCAGAGGTACAATAGCGAGCCTATTGAGATAGGCGAAAATCATCTGGTTGTGGTGCGCGTGAAGCAGCATAAAGAAGCTTCCGCACGTACGCTGGAACAGGAACGCCAGGCAATAACGGAAAAGTTGCGTACCATCGCCGCACAAAAAAAGGCGCGCGGCGCCGGGGAAACCATTCAAAAGCGTCTGGACCAGGGCGCAGATCCGCAAACAATTGCTAAAGAATATCAAGTTGACTGGGTCAAGCCGGCACTGGTGGGGCGTGCAGACACTGATGTCAAGATCCCGGGACTGGTGAAGGCCGCCTTTGTCTTGCGTAAACCGGGCAAAAGTACGCAAGCAGAAAGCCCTCGCGTGGTCGGCGGTACAGGACTGGAATCCGGAGACTATGCAGTTATCGTTGTTTATGCCGTGAAGGAAGGCAGTCCTGCCGCCATGGACGCCAGCGCGCGCTTGGCGCTACGCCGTGAACTACAGCGGACCAAGGCGGAAAGCGAGTATCAAAATTTGGTCGATGCTTTGAAAGACGAGACTAAAATAGTCATTCATGAAGACAAGCTTTAACAAAGGCCGCGCCATTTGTAATAGTCATCGTGATAGAGCAAGGACTGTCGGTGAAACAAATTAATTTACATTGAATCTGAATTATCTGAAAAGTTTGGCTGTAACAAAATGGCATCTTTTAATCTGAGTCAGGTATAGATATTGCAACACCACTCAGTAAGAGTGATAAAACATAAGCAGGAGATCGAGCTTGACGAAAGAGTGTAAATTGGTGATTGAGAGCATCAACGTAGACGGGAGGAAGTTTCGGCCGAGCGACTGGGTAGAGCGCATCTCGACGTCATTGGCCATCTTTGGTCCTGATCATAGGTTAAAATATTCCAAGAAGGCCCAGCCTGGTGTTATCAATGGGGAGAAATGTCTGGTCGTCGATCAGACACTGCACGAAAAAGACCCGGCAGCATACGAATACATTCTAAATTTCGCAACAGCTAACCGTCTGCGCGTACACGAGGAATGCACGACCTATTCGCTGGGGGCTGCTGACTAGCCGTAGAGTTTGAGATGTTTAAGCCGGTGAGTTACGGGTGAAACCGAAAGGTCACATTCTGTAAGCCCCAAGCCTAGAATATTCATGCAGTTGCATCCAGGCTCAGGGAGTTATGATTAGGCTGTGCAGTGGCTATCGATTAACTCATTAAATCATTTGTTTTTCACGGATCTCGTCAAGAATTTTGCAGTCGATGCACTGGCTGGCAGTCGGACGTGCCTCCAAGCGGCGAATACCGATTTCAATTCCACAGACTTCGCAGTAACCATAATCGCCCAAATCCAGGTTGGCTAATGATTCATCAATCTTTTTGATGAGCTTGCGCTCCCGGTCACGCGCGCGCAATTCCATGGTAATTTCAGACTCCTGACTGGCGCGGTCGTTCGGGTCGGGATAGTTAATGGCCTCATCCTGCATGGTATGCACGGTGCGATCCACCTCTTCCATCAATTCCCGCTTCCAGGCAAGCAATATCTGACGAAAATGCTCAATCTGCTTTACATTCATATAGTCTTCACCCTTTTTTTCCTTATAGGGAATGAAGTCTAATGAGCCGGGTTTTGAGGTATTAATTTTTGTTACAGACATCGCCGTCTCCTGCTTTTATGCAACAAAAATAAACTAGTATTTATACAATAAAGGGGGGGTTAACGCAATAAATATTGGAATCATCGCATGGCGTGTCCAAAGTTTTACGTTTCATGACTATGAGCCAAAGAGGCAGACTAGAAAATTTCATCACAACGATGTGTAATGGTTGAAAATTAGTCCGTTGTTGTTTTTGTTGTCATACAAATGAAATAGTCCGTGTGCTTGATTAAACTGTAAATTGATATTCAGGAAGAGATTACCCATGAGTGAATTAGTTGCATTGATCTTTGATGTTGATGGCACCTTGGCAGATACCGAGCGCGATGGACATCGTGTGGCATTTAACCAGGCGTTTGTCGCCGCTGGCCTGGATTGGGAGTGGGCTGTTCCGTTATACGGTGAACTGCTGAAGGTCACCGGAGGTAAGGAACGCATCCGCTATTACCTGGATTATTACAATACGGCTTTTCCACGGCCGGCAGATCTCGATGGCTTCATCAAACAACTGCATGCAGACAAGACGCGATATTACACCGAGATGCTCGCACTAGGCATGATCCCGCTGCGCAGAGGGGTGAAACGTCTCCTGGACGAGGCGCGGAAAGAAGGTGTGCGCCTGGCGATTGCCACCACCACGACGCCGGAGAACATTGTTGCGCTGTTACAAAACACAAAACCACCCATTCCGGAATCATGGTTTGAAGTTATCGCGGCTGGCGAGATCGTGCCTGCCAAAAAACCTGCGCCCGATATCTATCTTTATACGCTGCAACAACTGGGGCTCAGGCCGGAGCAGTGCCTCGCCATTGAGGATTCCGAGAACGGACTTTTATCCGCCTGCCGGGCAGGCCTGCCCACGGTAGTCACCGTAAATGACTATACCCGTGCCCAGGACTTCACCGAGGCGGCCCTGGTTATTGATGATATGGGCGAACCCGGGCGGCCGTTTTCAGTTCTTAATGGAGCGGATGTGCACGGACACACGTATCTGAACCTGGCCCTGCTAAGGCGTATTCGCAGCGGCGCGATGGCGTGTTTTGTCAGGTAAGGACGCGCCGCGCGACAGCTCGACCCACAGTAGCGTAGCGCCCGCCACGGCGGCGGGCATCACCAGAAAATTGATCACGGGAATCAGCGTAGCAGCCAGTGTGGCTGCACCGAAGCCCAGCGAGG